>DAOTWK010000464.1:0-5238 GCA_034435815.1 Anaerolineae bacterium
TTTCACATCATCGGCAAAATCACCCCTCGCAAGGACGCGGTCGCCCGTGTCACCGGGCGGGAACTCTATTCGGTGGACATTACGCTCCCCCACATGCTCCACGGGCGCATCGTCGCCAGCCCCTACGCCCATGCCCGCATCCGGGGCATAGACACCCGCGAGGCCGAGGTGATGGGCGCCGTCGTCATCACCTGGGACGACGTCCCCCACGTCCGCTTCAACCAGCGCATCGTGACCGTCCCCGCCGCCCTCCACCGGGACACCACCGTCCTGGCGGATAAGGTCCGTCGCCTGTGGGAGCCCGTCGCCGCCGTCGCCGCAGAGACGGAGGCGATAGCGGAGAAGGCCGCGCGCGCCGTCAAAGTGGACTACGAGCCCCTTCCCGTCCTCACCGACCCCATTGAGGCCATGCAGCCCGGCGCCGTCCCCATCCACGAGACCGTCCTCTTCGGCGATAAGGAGATCCGCGTTGAGAACAACATCGCCTGTATGCGCCAGATGGAGGAGGGGGACGTGGACCGGGCCTTTGCCGAGGCCGACGTGGTCGTGGAGGGGACTTTCCGCACCCATAAAATCTACCATATGCAACTGGAGCCCAGGACCGCCGTTTGTCGGCCGGAGCCGGACGGCGGCCTCACCGTCTGGGCCACCACCCAGTCCATCCACAACGTCCGGATTCTCCTGGGCCAGATTTTCGGCATTCCGCTCAGCAAAATCAACGTCCTCCGTATCCCCGTAGGCGGGACCTTCGGCTCCAGCATCCAGATGAACACCCCCATCCCTATCTGCGCGGCGCTCGCCCTCAAGGCCGGCCGTCCCGTGAAACTCTCGCTGACCCGCGAGGAGGACTTCTACGAGCACGTGGACTATCCCGTGCAGGTCCGCCTGCGGCTGGCCGCGCGGGCCGACGGGACGCTCCTGGGGGCCGACATGGAACTGATCACCGACATCGGCGCCCACATCATCCAGCCCTACTCCTTCCTGGGGGTCTGTATCGGCTGGCTGGTTTCCCTGTACCGGTTCCCCAACGTCCGCTATAAAGGCATCGCTGTCTACACCAATAAGACGCCGTCCTGCGCCAAGCGGGGCTTCGGTAACCCGCAGATTACCTTCGCGGTGGAGTCGCTGATGGACGAACTGGCCGGGCGGCTGGGGATGGACCCGCTGGACCTGCGGCGGAAGAACTACGTCGGTCTGGGCGACACCTTCTGGGGACAGGGGCCGCTGGTCCGCTCCGTCGTCCAGAGCGACGGGGTGCCGGAACTGCTGGAAGAGGGGAAACGGCTGATCGGCTGGGACCGCCGTCAGCCGCCGGAAGCCAAGACGGGCCGCTACCGCCGAGGCATTGGCATGGCGCGGGGGTTCCACACATCCAGCGCGGGCGCCCCACAGCCCGGCGACGTCATTGACTACTCCGGCGCGATGGTCAAGGTCAACCAGGACGGGTCGGTGGATGTTATCACGGCGGTGATGGACCACGGCGGCGGGACGCTGGAGGCCATCGCCAAACTGGTGGCGGAGGTGCTCTGTATGCCGCTGGAGAAGGTCAACATCGCCGCCGCCGGGACGACGACGACGGTCTACGATGTGGTCACCCACGCCACGCGCGGCGTCTACGCGGGCGGCGGCGCGGCGGTCAAGGCCGCCCAGAAAGTCCGCCAGGAACTCCTGGAAACAGCGGCGCGCTACCTGAACGTGATGCCCGACGCGCTCACCCTCACCCTGGACGAATCCCTGGGCCAGGGCGTGGTCTATGCCCCGTCCATCCCGGAGCGAAGGATGACGGTGGCTGAAATCGCCACCCGCTGCTGGACGGAGAGTTGGAAGACGATTGCGGCGGTGGAGAGTTACCGGCCCACCAGTTGCCCGCCTGCCTATATGACCGCCTTCGTGGAGGTGGAGGTGGACACCTGGACGGGCATTGTCCGGACGGTGCGGGCCGTCCTGGGGAGCGACTGCGGGACGGTGATCAACCCGGACCTGGCGGCGGGCCAGTTGGAAGGTGGGCTGCACATCGGCGCGGGGTTTGCCCTGTACGAGGACAACCAATGGGACCGGGAGGGCCGGGCGCTCTCGCGGGGCTACATGGTGGACGCCAAAATCCCCGGCGTCCTGGAGAGCCCGACACTGGAGAACCTTATCACCCACTTCGCCCACACCTACGAGCCGACGGGCCCGCTGGGGGCCAAGGGCATCGGCGAGGCGGCGTCCAACCCCATCGCCGCGGCCTACGCCAACGCCATCACCAACGCCATCGGCGTCCGGTTCTACGAACTCCCCATCACCCCGGAGAGAATCAAAGAATCTCTGAATCAGCAGAATCAGCGACTTTCCGTTGATTCTTCCGATTCCTGACCCCGGAGCAGGAAAACCAATCATGCACATGACAAACACCCATATTCTGGCCCACGAGTTTGACTATCTGGAACCAGCCTCAATGGATGAGGCCATCGGCTTGCTGGCCCAATACGGCCCGGAGGCACGGGTGCTGGCGGGCGGGACGGACCTCATTGTTCAGATGAAAATGGAGCGGCTGGCTCCGCAGTACCTGGTCTCCATCGGCCGCGTCCCTGGCCTGAACGGCATCACGGTTCAGGACGGCCGCACCCGCATCGGCGCACGGACATCCATCCGGAGCCTGCGGAATGACCCGTGGGTCCGGAGCCGCTACCCGGTTCTGGCGGAGGCCTGCGCGTCCTTCAGCACGACGCAGGTCCAGGTTATGGGCACCCTTGGCGGGAACCTCGGCAACGCGTCCCCTGCGTCCGACACCGCTCCCGCCCTCATCGCCTACGGCGCGGAGGTCGTGATTCGGGGCCCAGAGGGGACCCGGCGCGTGCCGGCGGAGGAGTTCTTCGTGGGGCCAGGGCAGTCGGTGCTGGAGCCGGGGGAACTGCTGGTCGCAGTGGAATTGCCGCTCCCGCGGCCGGGGACCGGCGGCGCGTTCCTGAAGGTAGGCCGCGTCGCTGCGGACCTGGCGAAGGTCAACGCGGCGGTGGTACTGGTCCGAGAGAGCGACCGCATCGCCGATGCACGGCTGGCCTTCGGCGCTGTTGCGCCGACGCCTCTGCGGGCCCGAAAGACGGAGGCAGTCCTCATCGGCCAGCGGTTCAGCGAAGAGGTTGTCACCGAGGCCGCGCGGGTCGCCTCGGAGGAAGTGAGCCCGATAGATGATGTCCGCTCCACCGCCTGGTACCGGCGGGAACTGGTCCGCGTGCTGGCATACGACGGCCTCTACCGGGCCTGGGAGCAGGCGGGTCAGCCGGCAGGACCACTCCCCGCCGCGCCAGTCGCCCCATCCTCGGTTGTTACCCCGCCCCGCCCGCTGCGCCACATCCGCGCCGACCAGGAGGTAGAGGTTCGCCTGACGGTGAACGGCGAACGGCGGCGGGTTTGGGTGGCCCCCAATGAACTGCTCCTCAACGTCCTACGGGAGAAACTCCACTGGACCGGCACCAAGTACGGTTGCGGCATCGGCGAGTGCAGTGCCTGCACCGTCCACGTGGACGGGCGCTTAGCCCTCTCCTGCCTAGTCTTGGCAGTGGCCGTGGACGGGAGCGAAGTCCTGACGGTGGAAGGGCTGGCGAGTCGGGACGGGAAACTTCACCCCCTGCAGGAATCCTTCATCCGGCATGCGGCCTTCCAGTGCGGCTACTGCACTCCCGGCATGCTGATGACGGCGAAGAGCCTGTTAGAGGAAAACCCCCATCCCACCGAGGAGGATGTGCGGGACTACCTGAAGGGCAACCTCTGCCGTTGCACGGGCTACGCGGCGATTGTGCGGGCGGTGCTGGGAGTGGCGAGTGAAACGTGAAAAGTGAAACGCGAAAAGTGAAACGTGAAAAGTGAAACGTGAAAAGTGAAACGTGATCCGCATATATCCACGTTCATCCGCGTCCTACAGGGAGGCGCTTATGTTGCCCGAATTTGAACTTCTGATGCCGCGGTCACTGCCGGAAGCGCTGGAGATGCTGGCCCAACGGGCGCCGGACGTGATGCCCATTGCCGGAGGGACCAACGTCATCCCGGACCTGCGTGGAGGTCGCTACCGGCCCACGTGCCTGGTCAACGTCGCTGGTCTGCCGGAGTTGCGCGGCATCCGCCAGGAAGACGGCTTCCTGGTCATTGGCGGCGGCGTGACGGTTGCCGAGGTCCTGGAGGACCCGTTGGTTGCGCAGTTCGCCCTGGTGCTCCAGGAAGCCGCGAAGATGCTGGCCAGCCCCCTTGTCCGCAACCGGGCTACCGTCGCTGGGAATCTGGCCAACGCGTCCCCCGCCGCCGATATGGCCCCCCCGCTCCTGGTGCTGGACGCGGAGGTGGAACTGGCCAGCCGGGAGGGCATCCGCCGGGTCCCGCTGAAGGACTTCTTCGTACACGTCCGACGGACCGTCCGCCAGCCGCACGAACTGGTCACCGCCATTTGTATCCCCTTACCCCCGAAGAACTCCTGCGCCCGCTTCTTCAAGATGGGTCTGCGCAAGGCGGACGCCATCGCGGTCGTCAACGGCGCGGTGCGGGTAGACTTCGCAGAGGACGGCCGCTGCCGGACGGCGCGGGTCGCCCTGGGCGCCGTCGCCCCAACACCCCTTCGGGCATACGAGGCGGAGCGGATGCTGGAGGGACAAATACTGACTCCGGAGGTCATCGCCGGGGCAGCCCGCCTGGCCGCAGAGGCCACCCGCACGATTGACGACATCCGTGGCTCTGCCGCCTACCGGAAGGTTGTGACGGAGATCTGGGTGCGGAGAACACTGGAGGGGATTAGGGATTAGGGATTAGGGATTAGGGATTAGGGATTAGGAAGTAGGGAGTAGGGGGTATGGGGAAGATTGACAGTTTCCAGCAACTGGATGCCTGGCAGGAGGCGCATCGGCTGGTGATTCTGGTCTATCGGGTGACGGAGCATTTTCCAGGCCACGAACGCTTCGGGCTGGTTGCGCAGATGCGGCGGGCCGCAGTATCTGTCCCTGCCAACATCGCCGAGGGATTCAAACGACGGGGCCTTCGGGAGAAAATCCACTTCTACAACATTGCGGAGGGTTCTCTGGAGGAACTGAAGTACTACTGCATCCTTTCCGAGGACCTGGGCTACGTTTCCCCGAAGGTCCGCGCCGAACTGTCGGCCCAGACGGAAACTGTCGGCAAGATTCTCAACGGCCTTATCGCCAGCACCGAGCGCCGTCGCGCCCCTGCTCCCCGTACTCCCTAATCCATACTCCCTAATCCATACTCCCTAAT
>DAOTWK010000465.1:0-5232 GCA_034435815.1 Anaerolineae bacterium
GCCGGAGGCGTACGAACCGAAGAGGATAATTCTCTCCGGATTGACTTCGCGGATGAGGTTCTCAATCGCCGCCGGCAGCGTTTCGGCCACCGGAGGCAGACCGCGCGGAGCAATATGGACGGGAAGAGGAAACGAGCGGGTCCGGCCCATCAGGCGCCTCCCTTAAATCACGGATCACACTCTAACTGCATGGGTACTGAAAATTATAGCACTTTTCTCATCGGATGGGTAGCGTTGCAGAAAACCGTGGTGAACGTAGGGCGGGCTTTTTAGCCCGCCATATCTGGGGACGGGCTGAAAAGCCCGTCCTGCGTCTGGGGGGCTGATGCACGCAGGAAGCGCCATCGCGGTTAAATGCAGACTCACCCATCGGATGGGAAGTCGGATAAAAAGGGGCAGGCAGTTCCGCACTGCCTGCCCACCCCTCTGTTGCTCCGAACCCGATTTGACTCCTCAGGCCACCAGCCCGTACTCCCGCAGCACCGGCCGGGGGTCTACCATGTTCTTCTCCAGTTCCGCCTTCTTCTCCCCCATCCCGAAGGCCAGCACCATCAACTGGGTGATGTAGAGAACGGGCAACTGGAAGTCCAGTTTCATCTGCACCTGCCGGGCTTCCACATTCACCTGACAGAGAGGGCAGGCCGTCACCATCAGTTCCGCCCCGCTATCATGGGCATTGCGCAAGACCTTCTCCGACAATTCCAAGGCGATATCCGTCTGGGTGATGCCCAGGCTTCCACCGCAGCAGTCGGTCTTATAAGACCACTCCACCGGCTCGCCGCCCAGCGCCCGGATAATGTCGTCCATACAAGTGGGGTTCTCCGGATCCTCCACACCGGTGTACTTCGGGGGGCGGGTGGTCGCGCAGCCGTAGTACGACGCGACCCGCATGCCCTGGAGGGGCTTCTGGACCTGCGCCCGGATCGCTTCCAACCCGGCCCGTTCCAGCAACGTCTCCACCGCATGCAGGGTCTCCACCGTCCCCCGATACTGATACCCGACCCGCTGGGCCACCTGCTCTGCCAGTTCGGGACGGTGGGCCATCTCGTAGGCGCCGGCGCGGAATCGCTGGTAGCATCCCAGGCACGGCGCCACCACCTGCCGGAGTCCCATCTGCTCCACCAGCGAGAGGTTCACTCCGGCATAGTAGCCCGCCAGGACCGGGTCGGTGGTGTGGGCAGGGGTGGACCCACAACAGACCCACCCTGGCGGCTCCACCAGTTCTATCCCCAGTGCCCGACAGACGGCGCGGAAGGTGTGATCGTACTCGGTGGCGGTGGACTCCAGGGAGCAACCGGGGTAATAGGCGACGACATTCCCCTTCACCTCCACCCGCTTCACTTTCTTCGGAGGACGGACGAACTCGGGCAGCAGGCGAATCTTCCGCTTGAGAATCATCGGCACGCCCAGGTCCATGTCCTTCATAAGTTGTCCGGTGAGGACATTCATCATCCCCATCAGGCCAGCCTCGTAGAGCCGTCCCGCCACGCCGATAGTCTTCAGGAAGACCTGGGTGAAGAGTTCCACCTCCCGCACCGGCGGCTTGATCCCCCGCTTCCGGGCCTCTATCCGCAGGACGTCCATCACTCCGGCCACGTCAATCCCTTGCGGGCAACGGGTGGAACAGGTGACACAGGCCGCGCAGACCCAGGGCGTCTTTGCTTCCAGCACCCGCTCGTCGTTGAACTGAATGGCCCGCATCACCTGGTTGGGCAAAAGGTCCATATGCTCCGCCACCGGGCACCCGCTGGAACAGCGGACACACTGGTAGCAGAGATACGGGTTGGAGCTGGTGTGCTCCTCTACAATCTCCGCCAGCGTTTGCGTTCGGACTCGTGCTCTGGCAGCCATGCGCTCTCCTTTTCTACCACCAAGACACAAAGACACGAAGTTAATTGCTTAATTTTTTATTAATTTCTCTTTGTGCCTTCGTGTCTTCGTGGTTTTATTTTCACTCCACCACCGGGCGGGGCAGGAGGCCAGCGCCTTCCACGATGGGCCGTACTGCCTCTTCCCACTCAATGGCCATAATGTGGACGCCCGCCACGCCGGGGATTTCGCGAAGTTCCTGAATCTGCTCAATGGCGATGCGGATGCCCTCCCGCTCCCAGGCCTCTTTGCGGCCTTTCTTGTCCTCTTTGGGGATTCCGGCGACCGCTGCCTCCATCCGCTCCACGTACTCATCCCGCACGCGCATCCCCGGGACTTTATCCCGCATATATCGGGCCGCCCCGGTGGACTTCAGCGGGCCGATGCCCGCCAGGATGTAGACCTTCTCATGCAGGCCCATATCCACCACTCGCTTCATGAATTCTCGGAAACGGGGGATGTCTAAGATAATCTGGGTCTGGATGAAGTCCACCCCGGCGGCGATTTTCTTTGCCAGGCGGTATGGACGGAAATCAAGGGGGTCCGCAAAGGGATTCTCCGCCGCGCCGATAAAGAAGGCAGGGCGCACCCCTTTAATTTCGTCCCCGCACTGGAAGCGCCCCTCGTCCCGCATATCCCGGACCATGCGGATGAACTGGATGGAGTCCAGGTCGTGGACGTTCTTGGCGGTGGGGTGGTTGCCGAAACTCTGATGGTCGCCGGTGAGGCAGAGGAGATTGCGCGCACCCAGCGCGTAGGCGCCCAGCAGGTCCGATTGCATTGCCAGCCGGTTGCGGTCCCGACAGGTCATCTGGACAATGGGCTCCACCCCTTCCTGGAGCGCCAGGACCGCCGAGGCGATACTGGACATACGGACGATGGCGGTCTGGTTATCGGTGATGTTGGTCGCGTCCACCACGCCCTTGAGCAGGCGGGCCTTGCGCCGAATGACCTCGGGGTCGGCGCTCTGGGGCGGGCCGATCTCCGCTGTCACCGCGAAATATCCCGCGCGCAGGATTTTCTCCAGGTTGCTACCAGATTTGTAGCCGTTGGTCCGTTCGCTCATCATTCACCTCACTGTTTGCTTTCGCCCTTCTCTGGACCGGCCTCTTCCCGTTCCAGAAAGGCCAGGATATAAGCCGCGAAGCGGTCAAAATCGGGGAGTGGGCATGAAGCAGAGAGCAGACAGCCTCGTCGCTGACTTCCCAGTAGAGATGCACCAGCCGGTTGCGGAACTGGGCCATCTGACGGGCTGTCGTGACAAAGTCGGGTGGCAGAACTCCCCTTTCGCCCAGGACAGTAAAACAGTCGGCGTAACTCTGAGGCATCCGCCAGCCTCTTTTGCCGCTACGATATAGTTACAGATATCAATGCAGCACTCCACCGCCACCTGAAAATAATACTTCACTCCTCCCAACCGGCCCACATCCATCAGGAGGTCCTCACACGGAATGGAGGCCAGATCTTCCAGGTAGCCTCTGTATCGTCTTAACCTGGAGAGCAAAGTCTCCAATTTCGCCCGGTCAATCATAAGCCCTCAGCTCCTCTCTCAGACGGGCTATGGATGCCCGATGCAACATCTCCAGCACGGGGCGGAAGTCAAAATATTCCTTGCGGCTGTGAGTCTCAAACTCAATACGACGGCTCTCATTGCGGCTGTAGATGCAGATTCCTCCGGAGACCACCGCGCCCCGCCATACAATCGGAGCGTTGTTGACAACCCGCGCATCCGCATAGTCTATACCGGTCAGATCGGCGATACGGAGTTCCACATCGGCTTCCAGCCGGAGTCGCTCATAGGCAGAAAGGCGGTGCATCACCTCCTCTTCCAGCAGCAAAGCGATATCCACGTCCGAGAAAGGATGCACCTGCCCGGTCGCCACCGAGCCATAGATGTAGGCCACATCCACCGGCAGAGGGCCAAAGATGGCTTCCGCCTTCTCTCTGAGCACCTGGACCACGGTCTCCGGACAGATTTCACGGGGAATGTCTCGCACCTATTCCGTCTCCCTGGACAGTCTCAGGTCTTCCCGCACAATCTTGCGAGGGCCGCCATCGCGGCTGCGGGACCAGTTCTTGGGCGGCTGGACCTCCAGCAGTCGCTCCATCTGCCCAAACTTGATCGCCCGCTCCCAGATTAAATGCCAGGCGCAGGGGATCTCCTTGTTCACCTCGCAGACACTGTTCTGGGAGCCGCCACAGGGGCCGTTCAGCAACTGCTTAGAGCAGCGGGCGATGGGGCAGATGCCGAAAGTGATGCCCAGGATACAATCTCCGCAGGCCTGACAGCGCTCCTCCCAGACGCCGTGCTCTTCCGGCAATCCCAGGAAGGTGGTATTCAGGCCCGGCAGCGTGATAGCGTCCGGGAAGCGCTCGTTCATCGCCTGGACGCCGATGCCGCAGGCCAGGCTGAGGACGACGTCGTAGTCCTTCAGCCGGTCCGCCAGCGGGTCAATGTACTCCCACTCACACTGCCGCTGGACGGTGACCTCGTCCACTTCCATCGGGTGGCCCTCCAGTTGGCTCTTCATGCGGAGGGCGGAAGCCAGAATCGCCGCCTCCTTCTCACCACCGGCAAAGCAGACGGTCACACACGTGCCGCACCCGGCCACCAGCACCCGGCGGGCATTCCCCAGCAGGCTCATGATTTCTTCCAGCGGTTTCTGTTCACCGATAATCATGGATTCCTCCGTTCACGTTTCACGTTTTGCGTGTTGCGTATTGCGTAATGGATTGGGGCCCAGTTCCCGGATTTTCTCCGTCATCTCCCGGACGTACTCCGCGAACTGGACGGCCATGGCTGAGGAGAGGTTGAACATGCGCACTCGTTCGCCGCCCAGGCCGATTTTCTCCAGCCATTCAGCGGCATATTTCACCCTTCGTTTGGCGTTGACATTACCTTCCAGGTAATGACACTCGCCCTCCAGTCAACCCGCCACCATGACGCCGTCGGCGCCGTGCTCAAAGGCGCGCAAGATTTCCGAGACCTCTACCCGCCCGGAGCAGGGCACCTCCACAATGCGGACGCCGGTGGGGTAGTTGAGACGCATCACCCCTGCCAGGTCGGCAGCCGCATAGGCGCAGTAGTGGCAGCAGAAGGCCAGGATTCTGGGTTCAAAGGTCTCTTCCATAAGCCCTCCTGGAACCAGTCACAGGGTCAGCAGGCCCAACGAGACCGTCGCGTAAAAGGACATCAGTACTGCCAGGCTGGGCCGATACTTGCAGTGCAGGACTTTCGTCATACAATTGGTATCCCCCAATACTCTATCTACAAACCGTCGGGTCAGACACTGAGTCCATCGCTTCATAGCCTGGTCCCGATAGGTATGCTCGTAGTAGCGGTCAGAGAAATAGCCGTACCGC
>DAOTWK010000466.1:0-6515 GCA_034435815.1 Anaerolineae bacterium
CCGAAGGCGGCGCCGAAGGCTGCCAGCAGGAAAAGGCGCCCCACCTGTCCCAATACTCCCACGCTGCCGTTCCAGATGCGTCGCAGGGTTGGCTGGCGAGGAGCGGCGAAGGCAAACGCCAGTAGCGCGCATATGGTCCCGGTCATCACGATGAGCCCGTTGATCAACCCGGCGGACCCTTCCCGCAGCCAGCCGCTCAGTGAACCCACAGCGGCTGTCTGGGGGATGATAGTTCCCACCAGTGCCCCGCCCACCGCCACAGCCGCTCCCACGCCCACCAGCAGGGCCGTGGAGAAATTGCCCCACGCCGACCAACGGGGGAATCCCTTGAACAGAAGCAAAATGCCCAGGATGAGAGGAATCAGGACTCTGGCACGATCAGGGGAGTCGCTCTGAAGGGCCGGTAAAATGGTCCGGAAGACGGTCACCGTAGTGACGGCCACTCCGTACCCCACTGTTGCTCCAACCAGCAGGTGAAGCGCCAGACGATACAGGGGATTGTCGCCCAGGATGTAACTGAGCACCAGCAGGGTCAGCAACGTGCCAACGATCAGCCCGATCAGGTCTACTGTCATCGCTTCCGTCCTCCGACCAGGAAAATGAGGGCGCCGATAACCGTCAGGGCGGCAACGGCCATCTGGGCCATCCCCAGGGAGGTCAGATAGTATTCGTACTCTCGTCCCCGACCGGTATCCAGTTGCCGCTCGTAGACAGCCCCTCCGGTCAGGCCCGCGACCATCCCCCTGAGTTGCCCGGCGGTCAGATACGGAGTACTGATTAGTTCTGTCCGCGCGCTGACCCCGGCCACTACTGGCACGTTGGGATTGGCCGCGGAGACCTGTTCCACCCAAGTCTTCAGATCATCCGGCTGGGCAGCCAGCACGACCACCATTCCCACGTCAGCAATGGAATGGACATCCGCCATTGCTTCTAACTGAGACGCCGGCGATCCCGTAATGGCTTCAGTCCGCCCGTCCAGGTTCCCGAGGGCCTCCCGCACTCCAGCGGCCTGTCCCGGCAGGTAACCCAGATTAGCAATTCTCTGGGACCGTTCGGATGGGTCAGCCAGCCGGGATGTCAGCAGAGCCTCAGCAGCCGCCGGCCCTTCCATGCGGGTGCTCACGACAATCAGGCGGGCTTCCCGGCGCAGGAGATGCTCTATCAGCGGGCCAGCCACCCGGTCCATCTCGTCGGACTCCGCCGGGCCGTACTCCCATGCAATCAGGACGGGGATGTTCCCCGGCAACTGGTTCACCGTAGAGAAGAGGGCTTCTGCGGTCGGGGCGGTCGGCAGGCCGAAGATGGGCAGCCGGACCATCATCGGGAGAAGAATAGCGGCCAGGAGAATGACCCCGACCAGGAAACGGGTCAATAACCACCCGCTCTTTCGAGGGGCCTCCCGTGTTTCGGCTGTCGGTGGAGTAATCATTGGCCGGGAAAGGAGGCCCTGGAGAAGTTCTGCCCGGGCAACCGCTGCCGGGCTGGGGGCTCTCGGTAGGGGCGGTTGGGCAGTCGCTGGCATATCCAGCCCCTTTCCAATAGGAAGAAGCCCCCTCAGTCCGACCAAAAACCCCTCCGTCTCTGCAGGTTCCTCTTCAACCGTTGCTTCTTCCCGAGGCTGGAGCGCTCGCAACCATTCGGGAATTTCGGCTGGTACTAAACCGCCGAATTCAGGGGGCGCCTCTTCCGGCGCTTCTTTTAGCCACTCCGGGATTTCGCCCGGGGTTGTAACAAGGAGTTCTTCCTCCTCTTGTATCAGGATGGGGGGTACGGTTGTTGGTGCAGCAGGAGGTACACCGGCGTGGACATCCACTGCCACAACCGGCGGAGGCTGGGCAGATAGCTCCTCCTGAATCGGCGGAGCGAACTCAACGTTTCTTAACCAATCGGGCATTTCACCCGATAGCGGTGCAGGGATGCCTGCCAGCGGGGGTGTTGGTTTTTCGGCAGGAGAAGGGGCCTCCGGGACGGTCTTCTCCAGTTCCCTCAGCCACTCCGGGATGGCGGCCTCCGGCAGTGGGGCCTCCGGGGCGGGTGGTCTGGCGGGGGCTTCCAGTTCCCTCAGCCACTCCGGGATAGCGGCCTCCGGCAGTGGGGCCTCCGGGGCAGTGGGCGCGGCGGGGGCTTCCAGTCCCGCCAGCCACTCCGGAACCTCTTCTTCGGGAAGAAGGCCCGGTGCTTCCGCTTCCGCCCGCAGTTTGGAAAGCCATTCCTCTTCGGTCAGAGGGACGGAGGGTAGAGAGATACCTTTTGGAGGAGATGGGCGCTCTGGTTTTTCTTCCTCTGGGGACACCTTTTCCGCCGGGATCAAGCGGGCACTACAGCGGTCGCAGTAGATGTTGCCAGCGGGATTCATCGCGCCGCACATCGGGCAGCGCAGGCCAGTGGCAGGTAGCGGGGTCCCACACTCGTTGCAAAATCTGCTACCCTGTCGGTTTGCCGTACCGCACTTCGGACAGTAAATCATTGGTCCCTCGGTCAATCGCTATATGGACGGTCGGATCCGATCAGCACGCGCAGGCCGATCAACAGGACGCCCAGTCCCACACCGATCAGCAAGCCGCGCATCCCAGCCATAGCCGGGACGTTCATCCACCACACCCGCAGATTTGCCAGCCAGTTCCCTGCCGGGGCCGGGAGCGGCGACGTGCCCAGCAGGACGATGAGCGCGGCGGCCAGGAAGACCAGTACGCCCACCTCGCGCCGGTGGCGTAGGAGGCGGAAAGCGGCAACGGCCAGGACGAATGCAATCAACGCAGCGACGGCGGCCTGGAGCGGGGAGAGAACGTAGCGAAACCACCAGTCGCCCACAAATCGCAGAGGGGGGAGCATCAAGGCAGCCAGGGTCAGGGTCAGGCTAACCAGAGCGGTCAGGATCAGGATGACGCTGTAGATACCGTCGGGTTTCCGAGTGCGCCCGGAGTGGACTCGCAACAGGTTGAAAAAACCCAGGATAAATGCAAACGCGGCGATGATGACGGCCCAATGGATCAATTCATCCCGCACGGATTGCAGGAGGGGAATAGGGAGGAAATAGCCCAGGAGGACCAGGAGCCCCGCTCCAACAGCGACTGAAGTCGGAAGGATTCGTTTCACCAGCCAGTCCATAAGCACCTCGCTACCAGAGTCCCAGCACTTTCGTGAGAATAAGGAGGACGATCAAAAAGCGCAATATGTCCTGTACCCGCAGGCTGATGATATAGCGTGGCAAGGCTGCGACCCGGGACGGGCCGGCGAACAGTTCTTCACCGGCGGCCAGCCGGGCATCGGCGGGATAGAGAGCACCCAGGGCTGGGAGACGGTCGGCGGCGACCGATTGCGGAATTCCCCGCCCCTCCGCTGCGTGGGTGACCAGGGCGGCCTCCTCGTCCATAGAGCCGATGAGGACATGACCGTGAGCCCGCTCGTGGAGTAGCAAGTCCGCCACTCCTGCCGCGTAGACTGCCGGCTGGATGCCGATGAACCGCACGGTGGCCGGGTTGTACCGCTCCGGGGTACCGCGCCGACTCCAGGCGCGCAAGAAGATATCCTCGGCCAGCGGAAGGATAGTGGGATCGCCCACAGCCACGATAGGCGGGGTCCCGTAGGCGACCGCCGCATCGGCCAGCCCATCCAGGGTCTCCAGGGCGGCAATGGATGTCAGCGTGCGGTCACCTCCTACTGGGCCAGAGCCGAGGGTGAACAGGATAGGGGCCCCACTTTCTGCCGAGTGACCCAGTTCGGCAGGCAGCCCATCAAACGCTGGCAGGGGGCGAGTTGAGGGGATGTAGCCGCGACGGGCGCGAAGGGCGGTCCCAAGAAAGACCACGAGAGCAATAGCGAGCAACAGCCATGGCAGAAATGTTATCATAAATCCCTCCCGTCGGTGTGCTGCGAGGGGGCCTCCAGCCAGCGAATGGCCTGTTCTATGGCCGATGTATTCACCCACCCTCTCAGCAGCGGCTGAAAGAGTAGGAGAGCCTGAGCCCCCACCCAGCCCAGGGCGGCGGCGAGGTCGGCAAAGAGAGGGGACAGGGTGCCGAGTTCCAATGGGTCAACCGCCGGAATCCGCTTCTTTCCGTTCACAAAAGATAGTATAGCACGAATTACCAAGAAAGCAAAAGACCCTTGTGCTCTCTCGTGTTTGGGGGGTAACAGGTGTGTCCCCATTTTGTCGGATGAGGTGAATGGGAGATGGGATAACCTGCGGGGAGGAAGGGGAGCGGGCAGATGCCAATATGGGAGGTCATCAGAGGATGTGACGCGGTTTTAGTGCCCCGAGGGGGATGGAGTGAAGGGGTCGTCCGGAAGGTGGATTCCTATCCGCCGCTTATTTGCCAGTGTATGACCTCATATCCTCCGCAATCTGGACACCGAGCCGTCTCGGCGCTTGGCAACTGTACCCTCGGAGGTGGACTTATCGTCCGGCCCTCAGTCCGTGGCGTGCTTACGCACACTCCGCCTGCCTAAGACCCCCCTCCGGCACCGATGCCTTCTCGTGTCCCGGCCCCACGTCAGCATATCCCCCGCATTACCGGGGGCCTTCGCTTCTTGGGGCATCCTCTTCCCTCGCCACTTCCGGCCGGTTGCCTGCTCACCTATGCGATGAGAGCAACGAGGGGTTCCTCTGTTCCGTGTGCCCATTTTGCGCGACCACAGGACGGTGCTCTACGCCGTGTCCCTCGTATCGGGCAGATACCACGTAGCGCATCCGTACGGGGCCGAATGGGGACAGTTCCCGTTTAGGCCTGCCTCTCAGCCGTTTTGGCAGGGCCCAACTCACGACGCTTCTTCCACACCTTCGCTTGCGCCGTCCATAGTCGCCTGCTGGGGGTGTTGCCGCCTGCGGCTGGCCGCTTAACCCCTTTTCGCTCTTGCATTCCGCCGTGCGTTTACCAGGCGCGCAACGTAGGGCGATGCGGTCACTCCTCTGCCTGGAGGTCAGGAGTTGGTGAGTTCCCTCACCGCACCTGAATGGACACACAGTTGTCAAAGTTCAGAATGTGCCGGTCATCCTTCCCTTTGCTACCCATCCCCCGTGCTCACGGTTGCGAGTTAAGCGCCAGCCCGGCCTTTCGTCGTCGCTTCTCGATGGTCTACGATGCCCTGCGCCGTGGACAGATCGCACCGGAAGCGGCCCGTGAACTCCTTGCCACTGCCGAACCGGCTGACGCGATCACACTAGCAGGTACGCCGTCTATGCGGTGGACACCACCGTCCATCCCCGCGCCGATGCCGAGACCCTGCCGGATCGCGGGAAGGTCTACTCGACCACCAAGAAGGGCGTCGTACCCGGCCACCGTGTTGGGGCGGCTCATTGCCCTGGGACAATCCTGGTTCGCCCCGCGCGATTGGAGCGGGTTGCCACTCACACCACACCGGCAGCGGTGGCTGCCGAGCAAGTCAGACGCCTGGCCCTGAGCCTGGCCGCCGGCATATTAGCCGTCATCGTGGCGGACAGCCACTACCCCAAGTGCATCTTTCTGACCGTCTTTACCACGCTGCCAAACCTGTGCGTGCTAATGCGCCTGGCGTGCAACCGCATGCTCTATGGCTCGCCACCCCCTGTCAGCGGGAAAAGCATCCACCGCTGACCCTGGTGCCCTGGCCATTGCGGCGCGATGGCGGATGTGTTGTTCACAGGCAGGATGGTGCATTGTCTCCCAAAATACTTCCTGCGCCTGCACGAATTCCTTTTCCTGGAGCAGGATTTCAGCCCGCCGATACAGCGCCCTGGCGGCCCGGAAGCCATTTTCTGAGGCGCGAATGAACCCTTCAGCCTGTTCCAGGTATTGCCAGGCGGCAGGAATATCGCCGGTTTCTTGGGCGATCTGGCTCATCAGCAACAGGCAATCGGCCATCCCGTCCCGGTCCTGCATCTGTTGATACAGGGTCAGGCTGCGCTGCACCAGGGCCTGCGCAGCGAAGAAATCGCGGTGTTCCAGCGCGGCATGGCTCAGCCCTGTGTAACTCTGCGCCACTACCCACAGGTTGGCAGTGCGTTCACCAAGGACCAGGCTTTTTTGGAAACAGTCGGCAGCGGTCTCTACGTCGCTCTGGGCCAGTGCCACCAACCCCAGGTTGATGTATGCCTGGGCCACCCCCCAGGGATAGCAATCTCTTCACAGAAGTTCAGGTTTTGCAGAAAGCATTGCCGGGCGGCAGTGTAATCCCCCCGCGCCCGCCAGACCAGCCCATAGATGGCGTACTGTACGCCCCAGGCATAGTCGGCCTGCTCGCCTACCGCCTGCGCTTCACGACATAGAGCCTCGGCCTCGGCAAAGCGGCCCATCTCATATGCCGTCCAGCCGAGCATGGCCAGGCTATCGGCAATGCCTATGCTTTGTCCCAAGGCCCGGTAGCGCTCCAGGCTGGCCGTGGCCCACGACCGAGCCTCAGCGTAATCCGCCCGCAAGAAAGCGATCCAGGCCTGTTGGTACAGCAAGAAGGCGTACTCCTCATCATCGGCGAGTCCCGGCAAGGCCAGGGCTTCCTGGATCAAATCGAGCGCCTGTGCGTACTGGGACAGTTGGCGG
>DAOTWK010000467.1:0-8516 GCA_034435815.1 Anaerolineae bacterium
GGCCGGGGAGGCCCTACTGGTGAAGTATGCCCCTCAGGCCCGGCCTGCCGCCGATGCTGACGTCCGCCGGCTCAACGAGGTGATGAGCGCCAAATGGCCCCGCTTCCCGCACCGGCTCAACTTTGACGCGGCCGAACTCCCCTCGCTGCTGGCGACGGCCTACGATCACCCCATCTGGACCGAACTGGGCGACCGCTGTTTCTCCTGTGGCTCCTGCACCAATGTCTGCCCCACTTGCTACTGCTTCAACGTCATTGACTCTCCCGAACTGAGCCTGAAAGAGGCCGTCCGGTTGCGCCGGTGGGATTCCTGTCAGTTGGACGAGTTTGCCCGGGTCGCCAGCGGGGAAAACTTCCGGGAGGCGCGCGCTGCCCGCCAGCGCCACCGCATGTTCCGCAAAGGGAAGTGGCTCTACGAGCGCTTCGGCGAAATGGGCTGCGTGGGCTGCGGCCGTTGCATCCGCGCCTGCCTGACTCACATCAACATCGTGGACACCTTTAACGCCATCCACGCCTCTCAGCACAGGAGGTAGCCCGATGACGGATTCCATTTATGCTCCCAAAATGGCCCGCCTGGCCGACGTCCGTCCGATGACGGAACTGGAGAAACTGTTTGTGGTGGAGTTCCCGGACGGAAGCAGTCTGGGCCATCAGCCGGGCCAGTTCGTGATGCTCTCCATCCCCGGTGTGGGGGAGGCGCCTATCTCGGTTTCCTCATCCCCCAGCCGGTCCAACGGCCACTTTGAACTCTGTGTCCGCCGTATGGGCGATGTGACCGGGGTCCTGCACCGGATGAAGCCCGGCGACTTTGTGGGCATTCGGGGCCCCTTCGGCCATGGCTTCCCCATTGAGCAGATGCGCGGCCGGGACATCCTCTTTGCCCCCGGCGGGCTGGGGTTGGCCCCCCTGCGCTCCCTCATCAACCAGGTCCTGGATGAGCGGGGTTCCTTCGGCCGCGTCATCATCCTCTACGGCGCCAAGCGCCCGGCGGAACTCCTCTTCCGGGACGAACTGGAGCAGTGGGCTGCCCGCGACGACGTGGAATTCCACGTCACCGTGGACCGGGGGGATGAGACCTGGACGGGAAACATCGGCGTCATCACCACGCTGTTCCCAAAAATCACGGTGGACCCCCGCAACACCGTTGCCGTGACCTGTGGCCCGCCGATTATGTACCGCTTCGTCCTGATGGAGATGCTGGGCAAGGGCATTCCGGAGACCCAAATTTATCTCTCCCTGGAGCGGCGGATGAAGTGCGGCGTGAGCAAGTGCGGCCACTGCCAGATTAATAATCTCTACGCTTGCAAAGAGGGCCCCGTCTTCACCTATGCCCAGATCAAGAACGTGCCGGAGGCGTTGTGATGAGCAAGTCGTCAGTCGCCAAGCCCAAAGTGGCGTTTTTTGACTTCGCCAGTTGCGAAGGATGCCAGTTGACCGTGGTGGACTCCCTGTATGACCACCTGGACCTGCTGGAGGCGGTGGAGATTGTCAACTTCCGCGAGGCGGCCACGTTGAACGGGTGGGATTTTGACATCGCCTTCGTGGAGGGCTCCATCACCCGCCCGAAGGACGAGGAACGGCTGAAGCGCATCCGGGAGCAGGCCAAGATTCTGGTCGCGCTGGGTGCCTGCGCGGATACCGGCTGCGTCAACGCGCTGAAGAATCTCCAGCCACCGGATGAGGTCCGCCGCTACGTCTATGGGGAGCATGCCGACTGGTACGAAACCTATGCGGCCCGGCCGCTGAGTGCCGTCGTCAAAGTGGACGCCGTTGTCCCCGGTTGCCCTATTGACCGGGAGGAGTTTGTGGAGGTGGTGAAGGCCCTACTGGTGGGCAAGAGGCCGCCGATCCCCGATTATCCGGTCTGTGTGGAGTGCAAATTGAAGGGGAACGTCTGCATTTTCCACGTAGGCGGCATCTGCATGGGGCCGGTGACGCGGGCCGGCTGCGGGGCCATCTGCCCCACCTACGGCGACGGCTGCGAGGGTTGCCGGGGCATCATCCCCCATCCCAACGAAAACGCGATGGAGGAGGTGCTGGACGAGGCCGGCCTTACCCTGGACGACATCATGCACTACTTCACGATGTTCAACGCGTATCGGGAAGTGGAAACGGGTAAATGGGAATAAGATGATTTGTTTTGTTTGTAGCGGCGAAGCCGCTACAAACAAAAAGACTTCCTACCGGAGAAGGTACTATGACTACTCTGAGCGTCAACGTTCACTACGTCACCCGCATAGAAGGCCACGGCGATATCGTCGTGGACGTGAAAAACGGCGAGGTGAAGGAGTGTCGGTTTGAGGTGGTGGAGGCGCCCCGCTTCTTTGAGGCCTTTGTGCGCGGTCGCCCCTACCACGACATCAATCACATCGTCTCCCGCATCTGCGGTATCTGCTCGGTGGGCCACTCTACCACCAGTACCCGAGCCACAGAGAAGGCGCTGGGTGTGGAACTCTCTGAGCAGGCTTGGCTCCTGCGCAAACTGAACTTCCACGGCGAGATTCTGGATAGCCACGTCCTGCACACCTACTACCTGGTCGCGCCGGACTTTCTGGGCGTCCACAGCGTCATCCCGCTGGTGGAGACCCACCGGGAGGTGGTGGAGCGGGCGCTGCGGCTGAAGAGACTGGCCGGGGACCTTTGCGCGATGATCAGCGGCCGCCACACCCACCCCTGCGCACTGGTCGTCGGCGGCTTCACCCACACCCCCACCGAGCGGGAACTTCGGGAGATGCGGGAGCGGCTGGTCGCTGCTCGCGCCGATATGGACGCAACGGTGGACCTCTTCGCTTCCCTCCCCTGGCCCCAGTTTGAGCGGGAGACGGAGTACGTGAGCCTCCGCAAAGAGGACGAGTACGCTTTCATTGATGGTGTCGTCGTCACCTCGGACGGCTTCACGTACCCGGTTGAGGACTACAAGAAGGTCACCAACGAGTACCTGGTCCCCTTCTCTACGGCCAAGTGGACGAAGCATAACCGGGAGTCCTATATGGTGGGCGCGCTGGCCCGCTTCAACAACAACTACGAGCAACTGCACCCGAAGGCCAAAGAAGCAGCGGCGAAATTCGGAATGAAACCCCTTGTCCATAACCCATTCCTGAATACCGCTGCCCAGGTCGTAGAGATGGTTCACTCTCTGGAGGACTCCATTCGCATCATAGACGAACTGCTGACCCGGGGGGTGCGGGAGGAGAAGCCGGCGCCGGTGACAGTGCGGGCCGGCGAGGGTGTGGGCGCCTGCGAGGTCCCGCGCGGCGTCCTGTTCCACCACTACGTCTACGACGAGAAGGGCATCTGCCTGGAGGCCAACTGCATTATCCCCACCAACCAGAACCTGGCCAACCTGAATGCCGACATCCGCGCGCTGGTCCCGCAGGTTCTGGATCGGCCGCAGGAGGAAGTGCGGCTGCTTCTGGAGATGCTGGTGCGGGCCTATGACCCCTGCATCTCCTGCTCCACCCACTTCCTGAAAGTGGAGTTTGTGTAGCGGATAGAAATGGCATTGTCGGGTGAGCCGGGCGCGAAACGCTGCCTGATCCTCGGTCTGGGCAACCCCCTGCGGGGGGACGACGGGGTCGGCCCCCGGGTGGTGGCGGAACTCCGCCGCCGGGGGTTGCCCGACGGGGTGGAGGCGGTGGACGGCGGGACCGGGGGGCTGGACCTGCTGTACCTGTTAGAGGGCTGGGAGCAGGCCATCATCGTGGACGCGGCCCTGCTGGGCCGAGAGCCCGGCGAGTACGTCCGCTTTGCCCCGGAGGAGGCCCACCTGGTTGAGGGTCTGGTCTCCCTCTCCAGCCACAGCGCCGGTCTCGCCGACGCCCTGGCCCTGGCCCGCGTGCTGGGCCGGAGACTTCCGGACATCGTCATCTACGGCGTCCAGCCGGAGCGGATGGATTGGGAGGAGGGGCTCAGCCCCGCTGTAGAAGCGGCGCTGCCGCGACTGGTGGAAGAGATTCTGGGACAACTCCAATGATGGTTTCTGTGGTGGCTCTGCTGCCACGGAAACCGTCCCTGCCAATACCTTAGCACAAGGAGCAGGCCATGCCCGACAAGATTCTGATCGTTGAAGACGACCCTGATATGGTCACTGCGCTGCGGATGCCCCTGGAGGCCAACGGCTACGAAGTCTATGTCGCCGCTTCGGGCCAGGAGGGGCTGCAGAAGGTCAAAGAGATCAACCCCGACCTGATTATTCTGGACGTGATGATGGAGACGACTACCGCGGGGTTCCAGGTCTCTCTGCAACTGCGCAGCCCGGACCCGAGGTCGGAATATGCTCCATATCGCCATATTCCCATCCTGATCCTGACGGCCATCCACACCACCACTTCCCTGCGCTTCGGGCCGGACGAGGCGTACCTGCCGGTGGACGACTTTGTGGATAAGCCGATAGACCCGGAGGTGCTGCTGAGCAAGGTCCGCGCGCTGATTGAGACGTCGCGAGCGCAGAAGTAAGTTCGGACAATGTGGCAGGCACTTTTGGAAGTGCCTGGCACGTTCCCGCATTTTCGTTAGGGAGCGGCGCCAGCCGTTCCGTTCGCTCCCGCGTGGGGCCGGATGGCGAGCGTAGCGAGAATTTCCGAAGAGGATGTGCTGGATCGGCTGATGGCCGCGGCGATGACCATCTCGGTCGCCGATGCCGCGGCCATTTTGCTCCGGGGGGATGAGGGGTGCCTGTGGGCGGCAGCCCGTCGGGGTCTGCCAGACGATTTCTCGCTGGCGGAGATCTTGCCCGACCGGGAGGCGCTCTCTGGAAGGCCTGCTTGGGGCACGGCGGGACAGCCAGGCATTCTCCTCCCTGAAGGTTTTTCCCATATCCTTTGTGTCCCCCTGACTCTGGCCGCGCGCCCTCTGGGGGTGCTGCGGGTCTACCGGCGCGCGGACGCTCCATTCTCCCCTCCAGATGCCGAGCGGTTGCTGGCCCTGGCCGCGCTGGGCGCGGCGGCTTTGCAGGCCGCTCAGGAACTGTCGGAAATGGAGCGGGTGGAGGCGGCCAAATCCCGCTTCATCCACGTGGCCACTCATGAACTCCGCTCCCCCATCGCGGTGGCTCAGTCCCTGGTGCGCACTGTCGTCCGGGGCTACGCCGGTCCCCTCACCGACCAGCAGGAAGACCTCTTTGCCCGCATCTCTGCCCGGCTGGATTTCCTGGAGCGTCTGGTCAACGACTTGCTGGACCTGGCCGCCAGCCGGGCGCCGGAACTGGCCGAGGAAGAGGGGCCGGTTGCGGTCAACAGTTCTGTGGGACGGGCGGTCCTTCTCCTGATGCCTCGCGCCGAGGAGAAGGGCGTCACCCTCACGGTTCAGCCGTGCTGTGAGGAACTGGCCGTCTGGGCAACGGAGGAGGGGCTGGACCGGATATTCGTCAACCTGGTGGAGAACGGCATCAAGTACACCCCGCCGGGGGGGCGGGTGACGGTCTCTCTGGGGCGGGACGGGGATCAGATTTGGGTGCGGGTCGCCGATACGGGCATCGGCATCCCACCCGAGGCGATACCGCACCTCTTTGAGGAGTTCTACCGGGCCCCGAACGCCCGCGCTGTCAATGCCGTCGGCACCGGCCTGGGACTGACCATTGTGAAGGAACTGGTGGATCGCTATCGGGGGCAGATTGAGGTAGAAAGCGAGGTCGGAAAGGGGACCACCTTCACGGTGACGTTCCCGACAGTCCGCGCCAGGTCAGCGGAGTTGACGCTGTAGCCGCAGACTGTCCTCCCACATAGAGATATTGTTGAAGAGAACGTAGGCGGTCTCAAAGGGCCGGCACCATTTCAGGACCTGCTGGAGGTCGGTGTCGGTGAAGCGGTAGCGGTACCCGCGGACGCCGTGTAGCCGGAAGTAAGCCACTCCGGAGGTGATGGGGGGGCGAACGAAGGGGTCCACGCAGTGAATCAGGTCCAGGTCGCGGCACAATGCCGCGACCGTTTCGTCTTCCCAGGGGCCGCGCGGCTCCCAGGCGAAGCGCATCCCGGCTCGGTCCACCGTGGAGAAGAACTGCCGTAGCGCGGCGATGTTCTCCGGCGTCGGCGTGAAGGTGGCGGGGCACTGAAAGACGACAACGGGAGCCTCCAGCGCCAGCGCCACCTCCCGGGTCCGCTCCCAGGCCTCCAGTACTTCCGGGGTGGGGCGAAACCCGCCGTACCGGTCTCGCCGGTCAGGAGGGATGGTGAGGCCGGACCGGCGATAGGTGGGACTGGTCGGCGGATGGGTGACCAGTTGCCATGCCTTCAGCGTGAAGATGAAGCCGGGCGGGGCCTCCTGCCGCCAGCGCCGGGCCGTCTCCGGGCGCGGCGGCTTATAGAAGGTCTGCTGGACTTCCACCAGCGGGAAATGCTGAAAGCAGGCAGCGCGTCCCTTCGGGAACCCGCAACAGCCGACGTAGATCACAGGAACATCTCCATGAAAATTTCGTCCTCGTACTGGCCGTCTATTCGGACCTGTCGGGTCAGGACGCCGCAGGGGGTGAAGCCCAGCGACCGGTAGAAGGCCTGCGCGCGGTGGTTTCCCGCCCGTACGAAGATGACCAGTTTCTCATAGCCGTGGGCGCGGGCAAAGTCCAATGTGTGTTGTGCCAGCCGGCGTCCGATCCCCTTCCCACGCCATTCCGGCAGGATGAACGTCCCCAGAGTTCCCACGTGGTCAAAGGAATCGGTGTAGCGAACCCACAGGTCCAGGGACTGGAAGCCGATGATGTGGCCTTCCACCTCGGCGACGAAGAGCCCCTCCCGTTTGGAGAGATGGGCGATGTACTCCCGCTCCTGTTCAGGGCTGAAGGGGCGGTTGACGGCAGTATAGACCCGTTCGGCGCAGATCACCTCCCAGATGGCGGAGATCTCCTCTGCGTCGTCGGGCGTCGCGCGGCGGATGTGGACTTCGGTCATTGTCGCTCTTCTTTGCGCTGAATCTGACGGATTCGTCCCCATCGGTCGGCGGTCACCGTATAGATGACGACGGTCCGCTGGGTTTGGGGAAGGCCACTGGCGGTTTCCATCGGACGGCAATCCTCTTCAATGTAAGCCTTCATCCGAATCCCGCCGTCGGGCGTTCGCTCCATATCGCTCCAGTTCCAGTGACCGGCGTAGTGTCGTTCTTCGCGTCGCTGGGATTGTTCCGGGGAGGTGGATGTCATCTCGGCCCCGATCACACGGAAGACTTTTCCACTTGTCCGATCCAGCACCTGCTCAGCTGCTGTCCGAACGACCCGGGCCAGGCGGTTATCGTCCAGGAAAAGCGGCATCGGGAGAACGCGGTTCATCTCATTGGCGTAGCGCATGGCCAGGAGGAGGGAAGAGGAGTGGGCGAACGAAGTCAGGAAACCGCAGGAACAGACCATCAGAATCAGGGGCAGTGCTTCAGTTACCTGTTCCCGAAATCCGCCCGGGCCCTCTTTGCAGTAGCCTGGGTCAAAAGCCAGCCAGCAGAGCAGTTCCCGGAGCAGGTGAGAGGAGACTATTCCTGCGATCAGCAGGAAGGCCAGCAGAATGGTCAGGGCCGGGATCAGGACAGCCCGGGTGCGGGGCGCGTTGAGCACGGCCAGCCAGCCCCGACGCAGCGGCGCCAGCAGCATCTGTTCCCGTATAGAGTGGCGGGCCTCGTAGTTGGCGTAGGTCACCAACAAGCATCCCCCCACGGTCAGGATGACGGCCAGCAGCCGGAGGCCTGGTCGGATTTCTGTCCATATAATCGCCAGGCCGAGGAGAGTGCAAAAGAAGGCGAAGATAGTGATGGCGAGAGGCAGGTGGAGATGGGGGCGCATAAAGGCTTCCAGGCCTTGCAAGCCACCTCTTTCCACCGGATGTCGTCGCTGCCATATTTCCCAGGGCCGATTATCGGCATTACAGCGTGGACAGAGAGAGCCAAGGGCATATTCTCCTTTGCAGACGATGCACTCTGCCATAATCCCGCCTCCGTGTCCTGGCCAGTAGAGCGACTGCTGAGAGAATCGGAGGTGCATCCCTCTCGCCCGTGCGGTTCAGAGTGGGTAGTAGAATGCCTGCCCCAGCAAGAGCCCCTGCGTCTTTTATACTTTAAAATATGGTATTGTCAATAGAATCTTTGTTGCAGTTTGCGTTTGGGTTTTGTGCCGGGGCAGGCATACTTTCGGACCAGCACCCGCTTGCCCGCCGCGCCCAAATGGAAGGCCGCTGTGACCCCCACTGGCCCCGCACTGACCACGATGACGTCGTACTCCCGCCCCGTCACCGCCAGATATTTTCGTACGGATGCTCCCCTCGCAACGTCCGTCCCTCCAGAAACCGGGCCGGCGAGAAAACGGTGATGTCCACTGTCCGGGGCGCCCCGTCCAATATCCACTCTGAGAGACAAAGCCCCACCGCCGGAGCGATCTTGAATCCGGTGCCGCTGAAGCCGCAATCCAGCCAGAAGCCCTCCGGGCCCAGCGGGCCGAGAGCCGGATGCTGGTCCGGGGTGATGCCGTCGTAGCCGACCTGGGCCGAATGGACGCCGCCATGCACCATCGGCGGGATGCGCCGACAGATGCGCTCCCCGGCGCGCTCC
>DAOTWK010000468.1:0-13177 GCA_034435815.1 Anaerolineae bacterium
TGGATAAAGTCTTCCCGGATGTAGATTTTCGGTGGTGGGGGTAGCGCGATTGGAGATCGGCCTTGTCTGGGCAGGGATGCTGGGCGTCGGCCTGCGCCGGTGCGATTTTCCGGTCGGCGCAGGCTGACCGGTGGCCGAAGGCCCGACAAGGCGGACTTCCAGTCGGCGCTGGGACAAAGTCTTCCCGGATGTTTTCGGTGGTGGGGGTAGCGCCGGGGTGAAAGAGAACATCCGCGTTCATCTGTGTTCATCTGCGTCCGACCTGCGCGCCCGCTGGCGCGCCGTCGCTGAACGGGAGGCGGAAGAACATCGCCGAACCCCTGTGGCCGTCCGCTGGCAGCAACTGAATGCCCTCATCGCCTTCGCTCAGGAACTGGGCCTGGACTGGCGGCGCCGGGATGAGGCGGAACCGACGGAGGTCCGGCGCCGCTGGGTGAAAATCAAGGAGCATTTTGAGCGAAAATATTGACGTCCGGGTCATGCCTTCCCTGATGGATGCCCTGCGGGTTGTCCTGCGCCCGCTCCATCGGATGGACGACCAGTGTGTCATCATTGATGGCATCGCTGTCACTCTCCTCGGACGCCGACTGACGGCGGATACAGATGCGGTGGTTCTGCTGTCGTTGGACCAATTGGCCCATCTGGTGGAGATAGTCGCAGAGGAGGGATTGATAACCCGCATATCAGATGCGGTGGATTTTGCCCATCAACACCGGGTCCTCTTACTTCAACACCTCGAAAGCGGTATCCCGGTGGACATATCCCGTGGAAGCGTTTGCTGAAGTGCTGGAAGCACCTTGTTTGTGGGAAGAAATCCGACCTATTCTGGGAAGTGGAGACCAACTATGAGCGACAAAGGGCTGAAAATTCTCTTTCTGGCGGCTGAAGCGGTGCCGTTTGCCAAAGTGGGCGGCCTGGCCGACGTGGCCGGTGCGCTCCCCAAAGCGCTCCGCGCGCTGGGCCACGACGTTCGCCTGATGATTCCCCGCTATGGCTCCATCCGCTCCGACCAATTCCGCTTTGAACGGGTGGGCAAGCCGTTCCCCGTGCCCGTCGGCTCGCGAGAGGAGATGGTCCACATAGTTACCACCACGGTGGACGGCGTACCTGTCTACCTGCTGTGGGACGAGAAATTCTTCTCCCCGCGCGACCGCATCTACGGCTTTGACGACGACCCGCAGCGGTTCACTTTCTTCAGCCGGGCTGTTGTGGCCTCCCTGCCGGTCATAAACTGGATTCCAGACGTTATCCATGCCAACGACTGGCATACGGCGCCCGTCCCCACCTGGCTGGCCTACGAGGGCCGCTATCTGCGGGAGTACCGTCACATCGCGTCGGTCTTTACCATTCACAATATTGCCTACCAGGGAGTCTGCGGACGGCTCATCCTGACCTTTGCGCGGATGGAGTACGTCAAGCACCTGGACGTGGAGCCAGCGGGCCAGGTCAACTGGATGGCCCAGGGCATCGCCAGTGCCGACATTGTCACCACCGTCAGCCCTCAATACGCGCGGGACATTCTGGAGACAGAGGCAGGAGCGGGCCTCTCGCCGCTCCTCCGGCGGCGGCAGGATCGCCTCTTCGGCATCCTCAACGGCATTGATATTGACTACTGGAACCCTGCCAGTGACTCCTACCTGCGGCAGTCGTACGACCTGAGCCGTCTGCGGCTGCGGTCCGTCAACAAGGCCGCTCTTCAGCAGGAGGCCCGCCTGCCGGTTCGTTTGGAGACCCCGCTGATCGGCATGGTCACCCGCCTGGATGCCATCAAGGGCATAGACCTCCTGGGGCCGGTCCTGGAGCAACTCCTCCAGGGCGATGTACAGTTTGTCCTCCTGGGCACCGGCGACCCGGAGTACCACCAGATGATGGAGTCCCTCCAGGCCCGCTTCCCGGATAAGGTTCGGGTCTTCCTGCGGTTTGATGAACCCCTGGCCCACCGGATCTATGCCGGATGCGACCTCTTCCTGATGCCCTCTCGCTTTGAGCCTTGCGGCCTGGGCCAGATGATCGCCATGCATTACGGCGCGGTGCCCGTCGTCCACCGGACGGGGGGCCTGGCAGATACCGTCCTGGATTACCACGAACATCCCGACCGGGCCACCGGCTTTGTCTTTGATGCCTACACCCCGGAGGCCTGCGCGGAGGCGCTGGAGCGCGCGCTGCGGGTTTATCGGGACCGCGAGGCCTGGACCGCCATCCAGACTCGGGGGATGAAGGCCGATTTCTCCTGGAAGGGGTCGGCGCAGAAATATGTGGATATCTACCTGCGGGCGCTGAAGGTTCACAGCACCCCGTAACCCTGACCCGTATCGGAGAGGCCTGCCCAATGCTGACGCTTTCCCTGGTCATCCACAACCACCAGCCGGTGGGCAATTTTGATTTTGTCTTCGCCACGGCGACCGAGCGGGCCTATGACCCCATCCTGGGCCTGCTGGAGCGCCATCCGGCGGTCCGTCTTTCCCTTCACTATACCGGCCCCCTCTGGGACTGGCTTCTGGTCCACCGGCCCGATCACGTGGACCGGCTGCGCGCGCTGGTAGCGCGCGGCCAGGTGGAACTCCTCACCGGCGCCTATTACGAGCCGATTCTGGTCTCCATCCCCGATGCCGACAAAGTCGGGCAGATTCGCCGGATGACGGACTTCCTCCGCCGGACCTTCGGCGTGGATCCTACCGGTATGTGGCTGGCGGAGCGGGTCTGGGAACCGCATCTTCCGAAACCCCTGGCCGAGGCAGGAGTCCGCTACACCCTGCTGGACGATACTCCCTTCAAGATGGCCGGCCTCACCGACGACGACCTCTTTGGCCCCTATGTCACCGAAGAGCAGGGGCATACGGTCACCGTTTTCGGCAACGTGATGTACCTCCGCTACGCCATTCCCTGGCATCCGGTGGAGGAGGTGGTGGACTGGCTACGGGTCCAGGCAGTGGCCCACCCCGGCGGCGTCGCCGTGATGGGGGACGATGGGGAGAAGTTCGGCTTGTGGCCCGGCACCTGGGACCTCTGCTGGGGGCCGGAGGCATGGATGGACCGCTTCTTCGCTGCGCTGGAGGCCAGCGCGGACTGGCTCCGGACCCGCCCGCTGGGGGAAATAGCCGCTGAACTCCGCCCGCTGGGACGGGTCTATCTCCCCTGCGCGTCCTATGAGGAGATGATGGACTGGGCTCTGCCGCCCCGGGATTTCGCCGCTATGCGGCGCGTCCGGCGGGAACTCCGGGCGTCGGGCCGGACCGACATTCTCCACTTTGTCCGGGGCGGCCTCTGGCGCGGCTTCATCGCCCGCTACGACGAAGTCAACCAGATGCACAAAAGGGGCCTCTGGGTCAGCCGTAAGGTCCACGCGCTGCCGGAGGGGGAGGAGAAGGTCCGCGCGCTGGACCACCTCTGGGCGGCCCAGTGCAACTGTGGTTACTGGCACGGCCTCTTTGGCGGCATCTACCTCTTCCACATCCGGGCTGCCAACTACGCCAACCTCATCGCCGCCGAGGCCATCGCCGACGCTGCGCGCTCCGGGCGGGACTCCTGGGCCTGGACGGAGCGGGGCGACCTGGACGCCGACGGGCATGAAGAGGTCATTCTGAACACCGACCGGCAGGTGCTGACTTTCAAGCCCTCTTGCGGCGGCGCGCTGGTAGAGTGGGACTGGCGCCCCTATGGTTACAACCTCACCAACACGATGACCCGCCGCCGGGAGGGGTACCATGAGGAACTGCTGCGGGCGGCGGAGGAGGGTCGCCTGATCCTTCCCGACCAGCCTGACCGTCCTGATGGCGTCCGGGTCAAGGAGCCAGACGTCCACACTCGCCTGTTCCACGACTGGTACCGCCGGGCGGCGTTCCTGGACCATTTCCTGCATCCAGAGACCGGGCTGGATGCCTTTTACCGGACCCAATACGGGGAGCAGGGAGACTTTGTCAACCAGCCATACAGAGTGCAGGTTAAGGAAGATACCGCCGGTTTCACTCTCATTCTAACGCGCGACGGGACCGTCTGGGTAGGGGACCAACCCTTCCCGGTGCAGGTAGAGAAGCGGGTTATGGTCACCCCTGGCAATGACCTTCTCACCGTCCACTATCGTCTGACAAGTAGCGCAAGGTTAACCTTGCGCTACGGTGTGGAAATGAACTGGGGCATCTTGGGTGGCGGGAGTGAGCGGGCCTCTTTGCGGGTTCTGCGGGACCGCCAAAAGATAATCCGTCGCCCCACCGATACCGGTGAAATCCGGGATGTCACCGGCTTTGTCCTCAATCTTCCCTACCTTGTGGGGAGTCAGCCTGGGAGCGCAGCAGAGGGGCATCCCGAGATCGGTCTCACCCTGAGTGTCCCGGCTGTCCTCTGGCATTTCCCGCTGGAGGCGGTCTCCAACTCCGAAGCGGGCTACGAGCGGGTTTACCAGGGCACCTGCACCCTGGTCTGGTGGGACCTGGCCCTGGAGCCCGGCCAGTCCTGGGAGGTCACCCTGCAGGTGGCGTTGGGATGAATAGGGCTGGGGCTTTGGCGGCGGCGGCCCGGAGGGCCGCCACCGCAAAAGCCCAATCCCCATGCAGAGGAGGAAATATGGACATCCGCCACATTGCCGTCATCGGCGCAGGCACGATGGGCAGCGGCATCGCCCAGGTCTGCGCCACCTATGGCTACACCGTCACCCTCATAGATGTCATCCCGGAGCAACTGGAGCGGGCGCAGGCCACCATCCGCCAGTCCGTGGAGAAACTCCATGCCAAAGGCCGTATCACCGACGCCCAGCGGGACTCCGCCCTGAGCGGCGTCCGGACTTCTATGCAGATGGAGGACGCTGCGGATGCCGACTTGGTTGTGGAGGCGGTGGTGGAGCGGCTGGAGGTCAAACAGGAGGTCTTCGCTCAATTGGACCGCTTGACCCGTCCGGAGGCCATCCTGGCGAGCAACACTTCCTCTATCTCCATCACCCAACTGGGTGCTGCCACCCGCCGGCCCGAAAAAGTCATCGGTATGCACTTTATGAACCCCGTTCCGCTGATGAAACTGGTGGAGGTCATCCGGGGGCTGGCGACCTCCGAAGAGACAACAGCGACGGTTGTCGCGCTGGCGAAGGCGCTGGATAAAGTGCCGGTGGAGGCGCAGGATTACCCTGGCTTCATCTCCAACCGCATTCTCTGTCCAATGATCAACGAGGCCATCTACGCGCTGATGGAGGGTGTGGGGACGGTGGAGGCGATCGATACGGTAATGAAACTGGGGATGAACCACCCTATGGGGCCGCTGGAACTGGCGGACCTCATTGGCCTGGATGTGGTACTCAACATCATGGAAGTCCTCCATCGGGAACTGGGAGACGACAAGTATCGGCCCTGTCCGCTCTTGAAGCGCATGGTCGCCGCTGGACATCTGGGCCGCAAAACCGGGCGTGGATTCTACATATACACGTAGTACGGGATACGTAATAAGCCTATGGAAATCTCGTTCTATATCTCCGGAGTCGGTATCACCATTGGGCTGGTCCATCTCATCCTGTTCCTGATTCTCCTATTCCGGCGGGGAAAAGGGGCGGGGGAGAAACTGGCCCTGGTATATACGTTATTCAGCCTCCTCTGGATCGCTGCCATCACGCTGGCCAATCTGGAGGCCATTTTCTTGCCGGTTGTCACAGAGAGCGCTGGCGCGCTGATCTACGTATTCGCCCTGGCTCTGGCTATAGGATACTTGACTTGTGTGGCGCTGTTGCTGGAGTACCCTTTCTGGCCCATCGTCGCCACTGCCGGCTACACATGGACAGCCATCCTGTTGGGGGCGACGGTCTACTTCCTCTTCGTCCCACCCCCTCTGCTCCCGCTGGAGCAGGTCGGTGTGGGCAGTTGGGCCGCCTTTACCCTGGGGACTGTTATCTTGTTGACGGTGGGCCTCTTCCGCAGCCGGATGGCCTTTCACCGAAACCGGGCGCTCTACTGGTTATTGACCGCGAACGCGCTCTCTCTGGGACAGGTGCTGACGCTCTTCCCTTTGGGCCCGCTACGGATGGTTGGGCCGCTGGTCCACATCCTGGGAGCAATTGCCTTGCTCCGGGGGGTTCTGAACTTCTGGTTGCCCAACGTCAAGGCGGTGCTGCGTTCCATCTTCCGCTTTCTGTTCCTGTTTACCGTGACCGCTATCCTGCTGGCGGGTGTGGTCCTGGCAGTGGAGCGTCTGACGGCCATCTCGGTGATGCCTTCCACTTCCCTGGCTATCCTTTTGGCGGTGGGAGTGGCTCTGGTGTACCTTCCCATCTATCAGGCTCTGGTACGGCTGGTGGACCGGTTGCTGGTGGGAGTGGGGTTTGACCCTGCCCAGGCTCTGCGGGATTACAGCCAGACTATCAGCACGGTGCTGGACCTGGAGCAACTGGCACGGACTGCTGTTCAGACCGTCTCGCAGGTCCTGGACATCCAGCGGGGGGCTCTGCTGATTGCCAGCGAGACGGAGCGGGGAGGCCTGTTGTTGCGTCCCGTCCCCGGCCTGGGGGAGGTTTCCACCGACCCGATAGAACTGGAGCCCATCAGCCCCATCCTGGTTCGCCTGAAGGAACAGTACACCCCTCTCTTCCAGTACGAGGTGGAGCACCACCCTGTTCTTAGAGAAGCGTTGCCGAAGGAGCGGGAGGGGCTGCGGGGGCTGGAAATGGAGATTTACCTGCCCATCTGGGCGGAGGGGGAACTGGCGGGATTACTGGCACTGGGTCCCCAGCGGACGGGGGAGCCCTATGCCCCTCGCATTGTGGAGTTTCTATCCACTCTGGCTCATCAGACCGGTGTGGCTCTCCAGAACGCTCGGCTTGTTGCTGGCCTGCAGGAGTTGAACACCCAGATTATGCAACTCAACGAGAGCCTCCGCACGGCTTATGAGCGGCTGGAGCGGTTGGACCGGGCCAAGAGTGATTTCCTGAGCATCGCGTCCCACGAGTTGCGGACTCCCCTCACCCAAATTCGGGGATATACGGACGTTCTAAGAGAATTAGTGCAATCTGATACCCTCACGCGGGACCAGATTGCCCGCATCGTCGAGAACATCTCCCGTCCCGTTCGCCGCCTGGAGCGGATTATCAGCGCCATGCTGGATGCCTCTCAGTTGGAGACTGGGATGAGTTTCCACTTCGCCCCTACGACCCTGGCAGGGGTGATGCGGATGGCGATAGAGCCCTGGCAGGAGGTGCTGAAAGAGCGCCGGCTGACACTGACAACCAGTGGCCTGGAGCATATCGCGCCGATTCGCGCCGATATGGACCGGCTCATTCAGACGTTCAGCAACTTGATCTCCAATGCCATCAAGTTTACTCCCGATGGGGGACGAATCACCATAGAGGCGCATCCGCTGGATGAGGAACACTTTGAGGTCACCATCACCGATACGGGCATCGGTATCAGCAAGGTGGACCAGGAGTTGATCTTTGAAAAGTTCTATCGGGTCGGGAGTATAGACCTTCATTCCTCCGGCGAGTACAAGTTCAAGGGTGGGGGGCCGGGACTGGGGTTATCCATCGCCCGGGGGGTAGTTGAGGGCCACGGTGGCTGTATCTGGGTGGAGAGCGAAGGGTACGACGAGGAGCGTTGCCCGGGCAGCACCTTCCACGTGGTTCTCCCCTATCACGCCCATCGGGGCCCCTGTCGCTGGAAGCGGCCTGAGCAGGAGGGGTGAGTCCAGGGGCGCAGCGGCGTTGCCGCTGCGCCCCTGGAGTTTTCATGCCCCACGAATCAGGCGGATGTTCCCCCGTTCATCGCGAAAGGAGTAGGCGGCAAATATCGGATCATCCGGCTTGATATTTAATGCCCATTCCAGGACCACCGGTACATCCTCCACCACGTCCAGAGTGCTGATTTGGTTGCGCGGTATCCAGACCGGTTGTCCTTCAGCCGACGCCTGCACGTCCCGGTAGAGGGCTTGCGCGGTGAACACGAAGAGGAGCACGCCTGGTTCATCCCCTTCCGGCGCGACAGTGATAATCCCGCGTAACCGCAGTTCCGTGATGGGAATCCCCGCTTCCTCTTGAATTTCCCGCCGCGCGGCGGAATAGATGTCTTCTCCAGGCTCCAGATGTCCGCCAATGCCGTTATAGCGGTTGGCCCAGAGCCGCTTATCGGGCGCGCCGTACAAGAGCAGAACGTCGTCCCCATGGGTGATAAAGCAGAGGACGCGAGGGATAACCAGCATATTTGCGGCTATCCTCTTCGCGGATGCCCCACGGGCAGCATATAGAGCGGCTCCTCTTCGGGGGGCAGGGCCAGCACCCGGGCGACGGCGGCGTCGTCGAACGCGCCGACAGGCACGCTGGCCAGCCCCAGCGCTACGGCTTGTAGCAACAAATTCTGGGCCGCATGGCCGACGTCCATCGGGACGTAGCGAAACCGCCCCCGATCCCCGTACCGACGGGTAGTGCGGCGGAAGACCGCGCTGATGGCGAAGACCACCGGCGCCTGGGCGACAAAGCGCTGATTCCAGGCGGCCTCTGCCAGTTGGGCCCGCACATCCTCTGGACGATGGCGTACCAGTTGATGCCCCTGGGGGCGGTACCGCCAGACTCCCTCTTTCCAGCAGACGTAGAATTCCAGGGGGCAGCAGCCGCCCGCAGACGGCGCGGCTCGCAGGTACTCTTTAGGGCCGGTGATTCCTTGTGCTGCCCAGAGCAACTGGCTAATCTCCTCCAGAGTCAATTCCTGTGAGGTGAATGAGCGCACTGACCGCCGGGCAGCAATGACGGCCTCCAGCGAGCGTACCCCATCCAGCCGGGGTGGTGGGAGTTGCAATTCATCGCTCATAGTTTTCTCCTTCCCCATACATTTGCAGCAGTTTTTCCCGACTGATCCAGTAAAAGCGGCGGCTCAGCACGTCCAGCCCCCGATTTTCTATGCTGACCGGATTGAATGTCCGACGCATCAGCCAGGTCCAGACCCGGCTCACTTGTTCCTCCAACCGGTCCCATAGGCTCTGGGGTGGAAGTTCGTAAATCTCCAAACCCAACCGTTCCAGGAAGCGGAGGATGGCCGGAGAAAAATGCAGCACGCCGGCCCCGCCGAATCCCCGGATGGTCTGGAGGCGGGGGTCTTCTCGTGTGGCTTGGGCCAGCAGTTGCAGGGACCGGATCAACCGCCGGCGCAGTTCTCGCGCCCAGGCCATATCGGCGCCGGTTGGGGGTATCGGTGGTACCCGCTCGTTCCAGGCGTGGATCATCCCTATAGTCTCTCCCCGCCGGATAATAGTTCCATCGCTTAACGTCACCTCCCAACGGGAGCGGATCAGCCCGACCCGGAGAATGCAATCGGGGTCGTCACTGAATTCCCATATACGGAGCCGCCGACGCATATATCGGTCCACAGCAATGACCAGGCGGCTCAATAAGTCCGGAGGTCGTTGCTGGCTTTCCACAGAGAGAATTGTAACATACCCGGCTATCTCGTCAAGAACGAATACCGTCGTTTCTTGACTTTTCTCCCTTTTCGGAGTATCCTATAAACGATGACTGCCTGTTGTGGAGGATTCCGGTGCCTCGTCCCTTCTATCTGGCCATTGAAGGCGTGATCGGTGTCGGCAAGACGGCCCTGGCCCGATTGTTGCAGCCCCGTTTCCGGGCCGACCTTTTATTAGAGGTTTTTGAGGAGAATCCCTTTCTCTCCGATTTCTACGCCGACCGTCAACGGTACGCTTTCCAGACCCAGATTTTCTTCCTGCTCAGCCGGTATCGCCAGCAGCAGGAAATCCGGCGCAACGACCGTCCACTGATCGCCGACTACACGTTCGCTAAAGACCGTCTCTTCGCGCACCTGAACCTACAAGGGGACGAACTGGCGACTTATGAACGGCTCCACCAGGCGCTGGCGGAGAAAGTCATCCTCCCCGATTTGGTTGTCTATCTCCAGGCCAGTCTGGATGTTTTGATGGCGCGCATCGCCACCCGGGACCGTCCCTATGAGCGGGGGATGGACCCGACATATATTGAGAGTCTGCGTCAGGCGTATGAACGCCATTTCGCCACCTACGACGCGACCCCCTTGCTGGTGATCAATACCGATGGACTGGACTTCGTCCGTAACCCTCAGGACTTGGCCTATATAGAGGGGCGGATTCGGACTGCGCTGAGCGCAGCAGAAGTGCGAGCGCGCCTGGCGGAGATGCCGACAGACGCCTCTGGGGAACAGCAACCCTTTCCCCATCGCACGCTGGTAACGGAGTTCCTGGCCCTCACCGAAGCGGTGGGTGCTCTGGGCGCGGCTCTCTCCGCCGACCCGACGGGTTCTTCCCTGGATTTCCGCCGAGCACTGGCTCTTTCCCGTCGCTGCCTAGAACGTATGGAATCCGTGCCTGGTACTGCTATCTCGGTGTCAGAGGAGGGATAATTTGGTCCAGAAGAGTAGGCCTCCTCTTGTCTCTCAGGAGCAGCTCTCCGGCGTTTCCTCCAGTTGTCCAGATGTTGTCCGCCGTCTCTTAACCGATTCCGAACTGGAGGGGATACTGGCCGAGATTGTGGCTGCCGGGATTCGGGCTTTCGACGCCGACCGGGGGGCTGTATACCTATATGATGCGGAACATGTTCGCCTGACAGTGGGCTATTCATACGGCCTTTCCGAAGAATACCTGTCGTTTGTGACGGGTGCCTTTCGGGAGTTGCCGGGTTTCCATCTTGTAAAGGAATCTGTTCCCATTGTAATCCGGGATGCCTGGCATGACCCGGACGCTCAGGCGGCCTGGGAGTGGGCGCGGCGGGAAGGGTATCGCTCTTTTATTGTCCTTCCCTTGATTTACCGTCAGAAGCACGTCGGGGCACTGGCTTTTTACCAAAATGAAGTGCGGTCCTGGGGTCCGGAAGAGATAGAGGCCTGTCAGTCTCTGGCCGATCAGGCCGCTATTGTGGTGGCTCATACGGTACTCCACCGCCAGTTGCAGCGCTGGCGGAGTGTGTTGGCAGCGTTTCAGGAAATTGACCGTCAGATTCTATTTGTGCAAGACCTGGAGGTGGTCCTCTCTTCCATTGCGAATGCGCTTCAGCAGATTTTGGGGATATCCACCCTATACATCGGGATATATGATGCCCTGCTGGATGAGGTGTATTTCCCGATTCTGATGGACCAGGGAGAACGTTTACCGCCATTGCGCCGGAAACTCTCCGAAGGGGCTGGGTTGGCCGGGTGGGTGATTCAGAATGGATGCCCTCTCTGGATCGGCGATGTGCAAAAAGAGGGGCTTCCCGTTCCGACGATTCAAGTTGGTGAGGGTGAATCTACTCGCTCACTGGCTGTTCTGCCACTGCAGGTGCGGGACCGCATCGTTGGCGTTCTCTCCGTTCAATCCTACCAGCCCTACGCGTTTGACGAAGGGGACCGGCAGTTACTGGAGGGGATTGCCGCGCAGGCCGCTATCGCCATTGAAAACATTCGTCTGCTTCGAGAGAGCCGCCAGCGCGCGGCTCAGCTGACCATTGCGGCAGAGGTTGCCCGCGCAGCAGCGTCTATTCTGGACGTCCAGCGATTGCTCTCCGAGATCGCTGAATTGGTTCGGGAACAATTCAACCTCTACTATGTAGGCATCTTTCTGCTGGACGAGAAGGGACGATGGGCGGTCCTGCGGGCTGGCACCGGCGAGGCGGGTCGGAAGATGCTGGAGATGGGCCACAAACTGGAGGTTGGCGGCCCTTCTATGATTGGCTGGTGTACGGCGTATGGGAAACCTCGCATTGCACTGGATGTAGGTAAAGAAGCCATACGGTTTGATAACCCCCTCTTGCCGCACACTCGTTCGGAGATGGCCTTGCCACTTATGAGTCGGGAGCGGGTTATTGGCGCAATGACGGTTCAATCAGACCGTCCGGCCGCGTTTACCCCCGAGGACGTGACCGTCTTGCAAATTGTTGCCAATCAACTGGCGACCGCAATAGAGAATGCTAACCTTTACCAGGAAACCCTTCACCGTCAGGCCCAGGCCTGGGTCTTGCGGGAGGTGATGCTGGCTGCAGCCTCCGCTCTGGATTTTGATCAGATATTAGAACGCACCATTCAGACCTTGCGGTCTGCTCTCAAGGTGGAGTTTCTTGCTGTTATTTTGCCGGACGAATCCGGCGAGTTTCTGCGAATCCATCCCTCTCAGATTGGCTACGATGTTCCGGTGGCAGAAGTTCGTCTGCCACTGGATGGGAGTGTCAGCGGGATGGTCTTTCAGTCCGGAAAGGCGATGTTGATTCGGGATGTTCGGGAGGTCCCGTTTTACTATCCAGGGCATCCAGATGTCCGCTCGGAATTGTGCGTCCCACTTCGGTTAGGTGACGAAGTCATCGGGGTGCTCAACGTGGAAAGCCGGCGGACAAACGCGTTCCAGGAGGAGGACCTGGCCTTTTTCACTGCCATCGCTGGGGAACTGGCCATTGCTCTGGAGAATGCCCGCCTCTATCACCAGGAGCAGCGCCGACGGAAGGAGGCAGAAAGCCTCTACCGTGCGGCTCAAGCAATGACGACCACGCTGGACCTTCAGGAGGTTTTGGAGCGAATTCTGAGCGAGTTGCAGAACGTGGTTCCCTACGACAGCGCTTCGGTGCAGTTACTTTGGGAGGGGAAACTGGAAATCATCGCTGGGCGAGGATTCCCTCACCCCGAAGAGGTTCTGGGAGCGACGATAGACCTGATGAGCAACGGGAATCCCAATGCTCAGGTCGTTCGGACCCGTGCACCGGTGATTTTGGAGGATGCTCCAGCCATTTACCCTCAGTTCCAGCAGGAGCCTCATGCCGGTATTCGGGCCTGGATGGGGATCCCGCTCTTCTACGGAGATCGGGTCATCGGGATGTTGACACTGGACAAGAAGGAGCCGGGTTTCTACACCCGGGAGCATGCCCGGGTCGCGCTGGCTTTTGCCGGGCAGGCGGCCATCGCGATAGAAAACGCGCGCCTGTACGAGCAATTGGAGGAGCAGTCGGCCCAACTGGCTGCTGCCCTACAGAGATTGCAAAATCTGGACCGGCTGCGGGAGCAAATGATTCAAAACGTCGGTCATGAACTCCGTACGCCCCTCACACTGGTCCAGGGGTACGTGGAACTGCTGTTAAATGGTGAACTGGGGCCCCTGCAGCCCTTACAGCGTTCCGCCCTCCAAATTATCTACGAACGGGCGCAAACATTGGCTCGTATGATTGGCAATCTTACCGCCCTCCGCACTGTCCGACCCGAATCTATGGTCATGGCTC
>DAOTWK010000469.1:0-1890 GCA_034435815.1 Anaerolineae bacterium
TCCATCGGGCTCCGCTGATTCGGGCGGTACGGGTGCCCATCACCGAACTGGCCCGTCAGGCCACCGGGCGGGAAATCACGGCCAACATCGTCGCTCTAGGGCTGCTGGTGGGGTTGACGGGCGTGGTCTCGCGGGAGTCACTGGAGGCGGCGGTCCGGGCCCGGGCGCCGCGCGGGACGGCGGAGATGAATCTGCGGGCGCTGGCTGTCGGACTGGAGCAGGCCGCTCAGTTGGGCCAGGAATGAGAACTGGCGGGTGCCCACTCCCTCTGGCTCTGCCGCTGGCTTTCGCGCTGCTGTTGTGAGGTGGCAGCGATGAGGGACGTCATCACCATTCCGGTCGTTGTTGAATATCTGGAAGAGGATGAGGTATATTGTGTTAGTACTCCCCTGTTGCCTGGATGTCGGGCCTGGGGAGAAACACTCGGCGAGGCAATGCGGGCGATGCCGGGAAATGTCCGGGCAATGATTGCGGCCTGGAAGGAGAAAGGCCTACCCCTTCCGCCCCCCCTCCACCAACTGGAGCCCACTATCCCCGTTTCCTTGCAACTGCTGGGTATGCCCACATGAAGTACCGGGAACTGGCAAAACGTCTCCTCAAGTTTCGGGAGGAACTATGCCCACCGACTTTCTCTTCCGTGGCGATTTGGAAGAACTGGACCCCTTTATGGCCGACCTCATCCGCTGGGAGCAGGAGCGTCAGGCCCGAAAACTCATCCTCATCCCCTCCGAGTCCTATGCCCCCAAAGCCGTCCGGGAGGCCGAAGGCTCCGTCTTCCAGAACGTCTACGCCGAGGGTTACCCGCCCCTGCGCATGACCCGCGATCCGGAGGAACGGCTGCGGGACGTGGCATGGCAACTGGCCTTCTACCGCCGCTATGCCGACCGCCGCTTCTATAAGGGCGTGGATTACGTCCACCTGGTGGAGTGCCTGGCCCAGCGCCGCTGCGCCGAACTCTTCGCCCACGACGACGTCCGCCCGGAGCATATTTTCGTCAACGTCCAGCCCCTCTCCGGCGCCGCGGCCAACCTCGCCATCTACCAGGCCCTGATGAAGCCGGGGGAAGTCCTCATGGGGATGGACCTCTTCCAGGGCGGCCACCTGACCCACGGCTCCGAGTTCAACGTCTCCGGGAAGTGGTACCGGCGGGTTTCCTATGGCGTGGACCCGAAGACGGAGCGGCTGGACTACGACGCCATCCGGGAACTGGCCCGCCAGCACCGCCCGCGCGTGATTGTTGCCGGATACACCTCTTACCCCTGGGCGCCGGACTGGCATGCCTTCCGCTCCATCGCCGACGAGGTGGGGGCCTATCTGGTCGCCGACATCGCCCACACCGCTGGGATGGCCGCCGCCGGAGCCTACCCCAACCCTGTCGGTATCGCTCACGTCACCGTCTTCACCACCCATAAGACCATCTGCGGGCCGCGCGGCGCCTGTATCCTCACCACCGATGAGGCGCTGGCCCAGGCCATAGATATGGCCATCTTCCCCGGCGAGCAGGGCGGGCCCCACGTCAACAAGTTCGCCGCGATGGCGGTGGCCTTCGGGCTGGCCCGCACTGAGGAGTTCCGCCGACTCCAGCACCAGATTGTCGCCAACGCCCGCGCCCTGGCGGACGCGCTCCAGAAGCGGGGGCTCCGGCTGGCCTACGGCGGCACAGATACCCACCTCCTGGTGGCAGACCTGAAATCCATCCCCACTCGCACCGGCTATCCTGTCTGGGGAGAGCCTGCCGCCCGCATCCTGGACCTGGCCGGCGTCGTCGTCAATAAGAACACCATCCCCGGGGACACGCTGACCGCACTGGCGACGGGCATCCGCATGGGCACCCCGTGGGTCACCCAGCGGGGGCTCACCGAAGAGGATATGGACACCCTGGCAGACCTC
>DAOTWK010000470.1:0-4680 GCA_034435815.1 Anaerolineae bacterium
GCGGCCGAAGGCCGCCGCACCCCCCATTCATCATCCAACGGGCACTGGACGCTGTGCCAGCAGAGGGGTATAATAACGTCATCTTTTTTCAAGAACCTGATTGTACTATGAAAACCGGAGTCATCCAGCCATCCTCTGTCCCCGTATCGCGAGGGGGCATGCTCACGACTTTTGCGGCCCTGAGATACCGAAACTATCGGCTGTGGTTCATCGGCCAGGCACTCTCCCTGATGGGCACCTGGATGCAATCCGTTGCCCAGGGGTGGATTGTCTATCAAATTACGGGCTCCCGGTTCGCCTTGGGAGCCATCTCCTTTGCCGGCACCATCCCCACCCTCTTCTTGATGCTTCTGGCCGGTGCCGTGGCCGACCGGGTCTCCCGGCGGAGCCTCCTGATCTGGACGCAGACGGCGATGATGCTCTGCGCATTCATCCTCACCGCCCTGACCGCCACCGGTGTCCTGCAGGTCTGGCATGTTGCCGTGCTGGCCTTCGCCCTGGGCGTGGCCAACTCCTTTGACGCCCCCGCTCGCCAGTCCCTGGCGGTGGAGATGGTAGAGGACCGACGGGACCTGATGAACGCCATCGCCCTGAATTCCACTATGTTCAACCTGGGCCGCGTGGTGGGACCAGCGGTGGGAGGGATCGTACTGGCGGCTCTCGGACCGGCGTGGTGCTTTGGACTCAACGGGATCAGTTTCCTGGCTGTTATCGGGGCGCTGTTAGGGATGCATCTTCCTCATACGGCTTCCACCTCCCGCGAGCCACTAGCCCAGCAAGTTGCCACCGGGCTCCGGTATGTCCTGTTTAGCGCTCCGGTGCGGACTATCGTCCTCCTGATGGCCATATCCACCCTCTTTGGTTTCTCTTACTCCACCCTGATGCCGGCCTACGCGGTGGACGTTCTCCGGGTTGGAGAAACAGGGCTGGGGCTCCTGACCACATCGGTCGGGGTCGGAGCGCTGGCTGGCTCCTTGACGGTGGCCTCTCTGGGACATATGCGGCGCAAGGGACGGCTTCTGTTGGCTGGCAGTTGTCTTTTTCCCACTATGCTGCTGGGGTTTGCCTTCTCCCGGTCGTTTCCTCTCTCTATGGCTCTTCTGGCCGCCGCCGGGTTCGGTTTTGTCCTCCAGAACACCACCAGCAACACCATCGTCCAGATGCTGGTGCCGGACCCCCTGCGCGGTCGGGTGATGGCAGTCTACACCCTGACCTTCTTCGGGACAATGCCTTTCGGTTCGCTGCTGGTCGGCATCATCGCCCAGATCCTGGGTCCGACAGCGAGCGTCGCGATTGGCGCTGCCTTCACATTGGCCTGCGCTCTCTGGATTCTGCTCACCCAACCGGCGATGCTTCGACTGACGGTGGAACCGTTACCGGCTTCGTGAAAAAGAGACCTCCCGGGTCTTGAGAACCTGGGAGGTCTCTCCAGAACCGCTCCAGCCCGCTTCTACGGTGGAGAGATGTTCTATCGCGCCGGATTGACCACCCGCCCAACAAACAAGATCGTGCCGGTCCGAAGGTCGCGGATGAGGAAGATAAAGGGGCAGTCCACCGTCACCTCTACGGGGGGCGCTGGGAGGGCCGTTACCCCGATCACCACCGCCGTCGCGGCGGCGGCTTCGGTGCCGCTCTCATCCACAGAGACAAAGGCCCTGTGCAGAACGGTGCCGATGTAGAGATCGTGGCTACCGTCCATCCCCGAAAAGTCCGCCTGACCAGGCTGAAAAGCGGCAGGCATGCCCATCGCCGCCAGCGTGTCGACCAGGCTGAAGTCCGATTCTACTTGAAAGCGGGGCATCGTCAGGGCAACCTCTCTGTACGCCAGACCCTCCAGAATCTCCTCCACCCCTTGGGCGTCCAGCGAATTCTCAAACTCCTCAAACCGGCCCACATTGGGGAGAAGGATGACCATCGCCAGTTCTTTACCATCGTACGGCAATTCCACCGCCTGGAACCCCTCCCCCGCCACATAGCCGTAGTTGGCCGTCCGCCGCATCATCGGCACCGTGACCTGGCTTCCGTCCAACAGGTAGAAAGCGCCGTCTCGGGTTTCCCGCGGATCAAATTGTTCAGCCCACGCGGCGTTAAAGTAAACGGCGTTGGTCAGCACCAGGCGCGTCAGGGCATCTACGGTTCTCGGCGGGAGCAGGTCCTGGATGCGGCCCTCGGTCTGTTCGCTGACCCAGCCGTTGATGATGCCCCGGGCAGCCTCCGGGTCACCCGCGAAATCCAGTAGCCGCAACCCGGCGTCGTATCTGAACAAAGGGTTTCATTCTGCGGCCTCCTATTCGGCAGCGCCTCTTTCGGGCGGCGCGCTGCCCCCTCCCTGCGCCGCGAAGCGGCAGCGGGAACCTGCCCAGAGCCTTCGGGCCGAGGCCCCACGGGGCGAGGCTCCTCGGCCACGCCGCGTGGCGGGCCGTGGCCCTCAGGCCGAGGGCGCAGCGAAGGGACGGGCAAGGGGAAGGGGCTCTATCAGAGGGCAAAAGTGGTACGACTTTGGGGGACTTTTGCCAGGTACGACCTTATAAGACTCAATACCTTCGGGCTCTTTGAGCTCCTGGAGGGGCAGGGTGAGCCGCTGAATGAGGTTCTTTTAGCCCTGAAGGGGGCTTTGCAGAGTGAGCCCGGGGTTTAGTGCCGGGCGAAGCGGCTCATAAGCCACCCTTGTCCCAGCTCGTGTCCCAGCCTCCGAGAGCGGCTTGACAGAATGTTTCAATTGTGGTATAACTGGCGTAGTTATTAGTCTAACCACTAAAGTTGTGTTCAGCGCGGGAGGGCTCGTTCGATGGAGAATGACCCGATAGAGAAATTGATGGCGCTGGGTTTTTCGGAATATGAGGCCAAGGCATACGTCGCCCTGCTGCGGGAGAGCCCGGTCACCGGCTATCAACTCTCCAAACTCTCCGGCGTACCCCGTTCTATGATTTACGAGGTGGTAGGCAAATTGATCGCGCGCGGCGCGGCGATGAGTCTCCGGCAGGAAGGGGTGATTCGCTACGCGCCCGTCCCGCCGGAAGAGTTCCTGGACCAACTCCACCGGGAGCACGAGGCCCTCATCGCGGCCCTCCAGCAGGACCTCTCCTCCCTCACCGCTGCACCTGACCTGGAGTACGTCTGGAACATAGAGGGGCGGGAGAACATCCTCGCCAAGGCTGAGGAGATGATCCGCCAGGCCGGGCGGGAGATTTACCTCTCCCTCACGCCACTCACTTTTCCTCCACTTTACCCCGCCCTCCTGGAGGCCATCCGCAAGGGCGTCCGGGTGGTGGTCTATTCGCCGGAGCCACTAAACCTGCCCGGCGGTCAGGTGGTCATTGCTCCGGTATCTGAAGAAGCGCAGGAGCGGGTGGAGGGCCTCTGGCTGATCCTGGTGATTGACGAGAAGGAGGTCCTGATTGGAGAGCAACTGGGGGCCCTTCAGGCGCGGGCCTCCTGGACCAGCAGCCCGCTCCTGGTCTTCATCGCCGAACATCACCTCCGTACCGACCCGTATCTTCCGCAGATTCTGGCCTGTCTGGGAGACCGGGCCGAAGAAATCATCCGCGAGGAGGACCGGGAACTCTTCGCTCGGGCAATGGAGAGCCATGTGGGGAATACGGAGTAGGGAGTATGGTGCTGCGAAATCTGTTCCGGCGCAAGGGACGGACGATTCTCACTCTGGTCGGGATTGCCATCGGGGTGGCGGCCATCGTCGCACTGGGGGCGGTGGCGGGCGGCCTGCGGCAGGGCTTCGCGTCTATGACGCGCGGCTCGGAAGCCGACTTCATCGTGACGCAATCAGGGGCGATCACGGCTATCCTGGGCAGTATAGACCAGGCCATCGCCGATGAAGTGCAGGCTATGCCCGAGGTCGCGGCGGTGGACGGCCTGGTCTTCGCCAATACGATTCTGGACGACGGCTCCTACCTCTTCTGCTTCGGGCTGGACCCGCAGGGCTTCTCCATTCGCCGGTTCCGCGTCGTGGAGGGGGAACGGTTGGATCAGGCGTCCGTGCGGCGGGGGCGGCCCCTTCTGCTGGGCCGCCAGGCTGCCGAACGGCTCCACCGGAAAGTGGGCGACCTCCTCTACGTGGGCCAGGTCCCCTTCCGCGTCGTCGGCCTCTACGAGACGGGGAGCAATTTTGAGGACACGGCGGCCGTCGTCGCTCTGGAGGATGCTCAGACGCTGACCCTTCAGCCGCGCCGGGTGACCCTCCTGTACGTCAAACTGCGCGATCCGGGGATGGCCGATGCCTTCCGCGCGCGGATGGCCCGCCGGTTCCCGGACCTCTCGGTCATCACCACGGCCGGGTTTGCCGACCAGGAGTACATGGTGCGCGTGGTGGACGCGATGGCGATGGCCGTCGCCGGGCTGGCAGTCGTCATCGGCGGGGTGGGGATGACCAATGCGCTCTTTATGTCCGTCTTTGAGCGGACGACGGAGATCGGCGTCCTGCGTGCACTGGGTTGGCGCCGCCGCCGGGTGGTCTCTATGGTCCTGCAGGAGTCGCTGGCCCTCTCCCTGCTGGGAGGGCTGGCGGGCATCGTCCTGGGCGTGGCGGCGGCGCTGCTGGCTCGCCGGGCCGGGGGCTGGATCGGCGCATGGGGCAACCAGTTCTCGCCGGAAATCTTCCTCCGCGCACTGGTCACGGTGGGAACACTGGGGCTGGTGGGCGGCGCGTATCCGGGATGGTGGGCC
>DAOTWK010000471.1:0-2551 GCA_034435815.1 Anaerolineae bacterium
AGACCCGCGCCCCTGCGGAGAATGCCAATCCTGCCGCCTGGTCGCCAGCGGCAACCACCCCGACTTGTTCTGGGTACAGCCCGAGTCGGAGGCGGGGCGGCTCAAGGTGGAACAGGTGCGGGAACTCCAGCGCCATCTCTCTTTGACGCCCAACATGGCCACCCACCGGGTCGCCGTCCTGGACCGCTTTGACCAGGCCACTCCCTCAGCGGCCAACGCTCTGCTCAAGACGCTGGAAGAACCGCCCGATTTTGTTGTCCTGATTCTGCTGGCCCCCGATACCGATTCCCTTCTACCGACCATCGTCTCCCGCTGTCAAGTGGTCCCGCTCCGCCCGATCCCCGTGCCGCAGATTGCCCGCGCGCTGCAGGAGCGCTGGGGAGTGGATGCCGAAACGGCGCGCCTGCTGGCGCATCTCAGCGGGGGACGATTGGGTTGGGCCGTGCGGGCCGCCACCGAGCCTGACCTGCTCCGGCAACGGCAGCAGCGGATAGAAGAAATGGTTGCGCTGATCCAGGCGCCACTGACGGACCGTTTCCGCTATGCGGCGGAATTGGCGCGCGATCCCGAAGCGGCCCAGGAAGCTCTGGACCTCTGGGCCGGATGGTGGCGGGACGTTCTCCTGATGGTGGGAGGTGCCAGGGCGAACGAGGTAGGGGAATCTTTACTGACGAATCTGGACCAACGGGCCCACCTGGAGCAGATGGCGAACCGGTTCACGCCCGCTCAGGCCGTCGCCCGAATCCAGGCTATTCGGATGGCTATGGACCGGATACGCCGCAACGCCAATCCCCAGTTAACGCTGGAGGTTCTGCTGGGGTTTGACTTGTAGCGGGGAAATTTTACGGCGGTAGCAAAGCCACCGCCGTAAAAGCACAACCATTCCATTTCGGCGGCTACGCCGTCACAGTGAAAACGGACATCTCCTCTGGTTGTCGGGCCATTTTGGCTGCCTGCTGCAGTCGCCGGAGCAGCCGTAGTGGTGTATTTACTGATCCCAACGGAGCACCCGCACCCAACCCGAAGCCGTGAAAATCGCTCCCTCCGGTCACCAGCAGGTGGTACCGACGAGCCATCCGCAACAGCGCCCTGACATCCTCGGGAGAATGGGTTGGATACCAGACCTCCACACCCTGCAGACCCAGTGAAGCCAGGGTCGGGATGTATTCCACCGCGCCGGAGGCGGCGGGATGGGCCAGTACAGCCACACCTCCCGCCCGTCGGATCAGCCCGATGACCTCTACCGGCGTCATCCGCAACCGGGGTACATACGCCGGCCCGTCCCGGCTGATATAGCGCTGGAAGGCTTGATAAATATCGGAAACATAGCCTCGTTGGACCATTGCGCGGGCAATGTGGAGCCGCCCGATGGTGCAATCTCCTTTGCAGAAACGGACAACGTCATCCCATTCCAGGGGCATCCCCAGGACTGCCAGCCGTTCCAGCATCTTCCGCGCCCGCTGTATACGGGCGACCTTCATAGACTGCAAGCGCTCATTGAACGGCCCGTCCCAGGGGTTCACATACAGCCCCAGGATATGGAAGTCCCCCACCGGCCAGTCGGAACTGATCTCTACCCCAGGGATCACTTCCAGGCCGGTGCCGTTGGCGGCAGCCCATGCTTCAGCGAGCCCTTCTACGGTATCGTGGTCCGTCAGAGCGATGGCTTTCAGCCCCTGTTCCAGCGCCAGCTGGACCACCTCGGCCGGCGTCAACGACCCGTCAGAAGCAGTGGTGTGGGTATGAAGGTCTATGCGGCCTATCTGGAGTTGCATCGGGTCTCTACGGTGAGGTGGACGGCCGTCCGTTCCTGCCCGTCAATCATCACTTCGGAAAAGGAGGGAATACAGACAATATCAATCCCTTCGGGCATCAGGTAACTCCGGGCAATGGCAACCGCTTTCACGGCCTGGTTGACGGCGCTGGCTCCGATGGCCCGCACATCCACCTTTCCCCGTTCCCGAATGACTCCAGCGATGGCCCCCGCCACAGCAGTGGAGCGGGAATCGGCAGCGACCTTAATCATTTCCATTGTGACCTCCTCGCAGCTTCATTGTGGTTACTTCGCCTTTGCAGGTTTTGCGATTTGCAATTATCATATACGAAGATGGGTCGGAATGGGGTTTCTGCCGCGTTACAATTTGGTGACCGGTTTTTAGAAATACTCGCCATAGTCTACAGAAGACATTCTTGTTGACGACGCTGAGATGACGGGGAAGGGTCTGGACGAGGGGCATCTGGTCGCCGCCGCACAGCGGGGCGACCTGGATGCCTTCAACGAACTGGTGCTGGCCTACCAGGACCGGGTCTATAACCTCGCCTACCGCATCCTGGGCGACCCGGCCGCCGCCGAGGACGCCACCCAGGAAACCTTCATTGCCGCTTACCGGCATCTCGCCACTTTCCGGGGCGGCTCCTTTCTCTCCTGGCTGATGCGCACCGTCGCCAACCGCTGCTACGACGAACTGCGCCGCCACAAGCGCCGCCCTGCTCTCTCCTGGGAATCCTTCGGCGAGATAGACGAGGACGCCAACCCCTTTCTGGTCAACGG
>DAOTWK010000472.1:0-1747 GCA_034435815.1 Anaerolineae bacterium
GGACGACAACTGGCGCGGCGTTAGGGCAGGTATACTACCGGATGGTCTCTGCCCCTGCCGGGCCTACACCCCCGGATTATCCCTATAAAGTCTATCTTCCTATTGTCCTGAAACAGACCGGCTGGCAGTATACCCCGCTGAATAAAACACCCACTACCAGCCATCAGGCCATCCTGACCGGGTTGGTTCCAGGGGGCACATACGAATTTATCGCCGTTTCGCGGGGCCTCTCCGGCGGGCAGTGTGTCACCTGGCGCTCGGAATCTCGGCAGTTTATCGTGCCCGCACCGTAGCCACCCTGTTGCAATCACTTTGAGACCTGAACGGCCGGCAGGGGGACCTGATCCCCTGCCGGCTTTCCGTTTACTTCTACCGGCCACCGCTCCATAGTGTCCAGCCAGTAGACGCCGGTGTAGGGCTGATACTCCCCGGAGGGCGCATCCGCCGGGATGGGAAGCCGGTGACGCTGGACGATGATATCGCCAGGCCGCCATTGGTCCACCGGAACCGCCAGCCCATCGCTGACGATGGCCGGCTGGCCCCCTGGGCCGACCAAGTGCATCATAATGGAGAGTGGGCGAGCAGGAACGGCCTCTACTCGCCACCAGGTTTCTATATCCACCACCTCCCCCGGTTGTACAGGTAAAGAGCCGATGACGTCCTCTCCGAGAAAGGTGAGAGTCCCCACCCGGGCAGCGGATTTGGAGGTGAAACGCGGGCCCACCTTCCCGGCCGGTCGTTCGTAAATAACAAAGGGGGGCAGGGTACCGGTTCGTCGTTGCTCAAACGAGAGACGCATAGAGGCCAGTTGCCGTTGAATAAACGGGTCATTGGAAAGGGCAGTTTGGCGGAACAGGGCGAACCAGCCGGGGTCCTGACCGCCGGTCGGATAGAGCCATCCGGAAGTACAATCAAAATAAGCCAGCCGCAGGTCGTCGCGGCCGAATCCATCGGCGGCGGCTTCGGGAGTCAGCGGCGCAATAGGTACAGTGCACTGAGCCAGCCAGGTTGGGGGTGGATCCTGTGGAAGCACCCGATAGACAAAGAGGGCAATGCCAGGACGGGCAATCGGCTCCTGGTGGCGGAACCAGTCGTAGGTATCCGGGTCGTTCAGCATGACCCCCTGGAGAGTTGTCGCACCAATCACATAAAGTCCCGGCGCCGGGTCAAAGCGAGAAGGAAGCACCAGGGGGGTATACGGGGCCGGAGGAATCGGCTCATAAACGATGCCGTACAGGTCCGGACCCGCATAAGTATAGAAACTGACCGAGGGCAAAGATATGCTCGGGTCCTCTTGCGCCCGGAGCCACTCCCTCAGCGCCTTGAAAGACTGGCCCCAATCCAGATTGGAATCCACCAGATAGCGATGTCCTCTGTAAGGCCCACCTGCCAGTTCGTTGAAAAAGGTCAGATAGTTCGGAGCAATCCGCAGAGTGCCCAAGGCCAGCCAGACCAGGCCGACCCACAATGGCACACGCAATACGTAGTGCGTGTTGCGTGTTGCGTGCTGGGTGCTCTGCAGGAGACGGCCCGCGAGAACAAACAGGAAGGGCAAAATCGGCAACAGGTAACGGTAACCGATCGCGATGGTGCTGAACAGCGTTACCAGACCATAGAGCAGCGGGTACAGCCAGAGGTCCCGGTCCCACCACCAGCGCTGCAGGGAACGACCGACAATCAGCAGTGATGCCCCTACCAGAAGAAGAGTCGGGAGCGGGGTTTTCAGGAGGAAGGCTATCGGGTAGTA
>DAOTWK010000473.1:0-2575 GCA_034435815.1 Anaerolineae bacterium
ATTGCCGCCGAGACGGTGTAGGTCCCTGCGGCCTCCGGCGCTTTCCAGCGAAACTCCGGCTGGGCCAGCGTGACCCGCTCCTCGGCGGTCTGGGGGCCCTCCACCTTCCAGACAACCTCCAGCGCCGTCGGCTGCGGCAGGCCCGCCGCGACGCGATAGCCGTCCACTGCCTCGGCTACGCCGGGCATGTTGCCTGCGCTCAGCAGGTCGTGGACGACGACGCCGCCCAGGTGGAAACGGAGGGCCCAGTCCAGTTTGCGGGCCAGGAAGGACGGGGTGCCCAGCCAGACGGTGCGGCCCTCCCCCTGCGCGGTCTTGTAGGCGATGGCGTAGGTACCGGCCGATTCCATCGGAGTGATGCTGGTCACCTGACCGATCAGGGTGAAGACCACTTCCTGTCCGGGTTGGACGGACGGTTCAGCGGGCGGCTGGACCTGACCAAAGGGAGCCAGGGCTTCTTCCAGGCCCACATACCGGACCCCGTCGGGGCCGGAGTCGGCGCTGAGGGAGGAGACGGCGGCGCGCAGTTTGTAGCGGCCCACCTGCCCCACAGCCCACTCCAGCAAGGATTGAGCCGCGCCTCCTCCATCGTAGGCAATGGGATTCTCGGGGAGAGGGAAAATCAAGGCATCGGCGGCACGGCCCAGCGCAGCCCAGTCATAGCCACCGGGGTCCCAACCGGTGTCGGTGCGGGAGGGGGCCGGCACCATCACCTCCAGGCGCAACCCCTGGGCATGCAGCGACTCCGCCAGCGCGGCCACAAAGGCCGAAAAGGCCTCCCGCTGCTCGGGCATCAGCCCCTCATAATTTAGGGCGACCCCGGCATAGCCCGCGGCTTTGGCGAGAATCTCGGCGATATGGCGAGCCTGAAAGTCCGGATTGGACAGCAGGTCCTCCAGCAGGGCCCGGTTCAAGGGCTGACCGGTCGGGCGGTTGCCCACCAGGAGCAGGACTTCCGGACTGCCGGAGGGAGGGGTCGGAGGCCGGCCGATGAGCATCCCGTCCGCGCCCAGATAGAGGCCGGGGAGCATAACCTGGGTAAGGAGGCCCGCCGCCGGGCCGCTCACTGCCTCGCCCAGGGCCACCGTGCCGATGGCTGGAACCACCGGTAGGGTCTGCATCACCACGACCGAAGAGGGTAAGCGGTCCACTTGGGCGATAAGGACCTCCCGCTCCCGGTCCAGCGTTCCACCAACCCACTCCCAGGCCGTGCCGGTCCAGGTGTAGAGGTCCAGCGTCTCCCAGGGTTCAGCGTCGTTGGGGATGATGACCTCTATGGTCGCCGGACCGGTGGTGCGAGAGCCGGTCTGGATGCGGTAGAAGGGGCTTTTGACCTGGAGGACAGGCGGAATAGCCGCCAGGGCCGCCTTCAGGTCGGCCCCGGCAGAGCCTTTCAGGAATATCGCCTGGGGTACCGAATCCAGCCGTACCCGCAGGGAGACGTTCTCCTCCGGATTGACGCTGACGGCAAGGCCGTCGGGGTGGGATACGGACGGATTCTTCGCGCTGAGGCGGGTATACCCAGTGATGTGCAGTCGTTGGGGCAGGGAAATGGGCGGCAGAATCAGTGCCCCGATGACCAGGAAAGCGATAGCACCGTAGACCCAGTTGCCAGCCGCCAGCCACTCTCCGAATTCCCGAAAGTGGTTGACAACCCGCTGCAGGGCAGAAGGCTCCGGGTTCCCGGTCGCTGCGTCGTTTGCTCCCATTGACATTACCTCCGTTCACGTTTCACGTACCACGTATCACGTTTCACGTACCACGTATCACGTGTTGCGTGCTTCATTGTTTTTCATCGCCTGGAAAGGACCCACCACACCGGGATGCCCAGCGCCAGGACGACCAGCAGGATGCCACCAATGCGGGCACCCCAGCGCAGGACCTGGGGCCAGATAGAAGGCCGGGCGGCAGGAGTTTCTTCGGATGCCACCGTAGGTAGGACGACCGCAGGCGTGACGCCGGTGGATGCGCCCCGTTGCAGAGGAACGGCGGCCTCCAGTTGCTCGCCGGGGGGCAGCGTCAGCGCAACCTGGGCTGGGCCGTTGACGCCATACCCGGCTGGGGGTTGAACAGCAACCTGATATGCGCCCGGCTGAAGGCCGGGGAAGCAGTAGGGCTCGCTGATGCCGTCGGTGGTGTACTGGCCAACCGGCCCGGCGGGGTCGCTAAGGACGAGGACGGCGTTGGGGATCAGTTCCTCTGTCTCCGGCTGGCGGACGCCATCGCCGTTGCGGTCATGGAAGGCCAGGACACAGACCTGTCCGCTTTGGGGTGTCGGGGTGGGCTCCGGGGTTGGCGTAGCGGCTGGAGTCGGCGTGGGAGTGGGGCAGGAAAGAATCAGTTCCTGCCCAACGAAAATCATCTTATTGGGCCCCAACGAACCCGCGTTGAGCCGCTCCAGTTCCTCCATCGGGATGCCGTATTGCAGAGCGATGCCGAAGAGAGTATCCCCGGGCTGGACGATGTGGACGCGGCAGCCGTCGGGCCGGGGGGTTGGCTGAGGCGCAGGCGTCCGGGCCGCCGGCTGAGACGACGCGGGGGTAGCAGCAGACGTCGGCGGTGGAGGTGGGAGCGT
>DAOTWK010000474.1:0-10249 GCA_034435815.1 Anaerolineae bacterium
ATTGCACGTTTCACGCATTGCACGTTTCACGTATTGCGTGTCGCGTGTCCCGTTAATCCATCGGGATTCGTTCCAGGATCAGGCATCCGCCCTGGCCGCCGCCGACGCACATGGTGTCAATGCCGTAACGGGCCTTACGGCGCTGCAATTCGTTGGTGAGCGTGGCGACCAGCTTGGCGGCCGTGCAGCCTACGGGGTGCCCCAGGGCGATGGCGCCGCCGTTGGGATTGACCTTATTCCAGTCCCAATCGTAGCCCTGGGCCTGCATCTCTTTGGCAACGGCCAGGACCTGCGCGGCGAACGCCTCGTTCAGTTCAATGACGTCAATGTCCTCCAGTTTGAGGCCGGCCCGCTTCAGGGCTTTGGGCATTGCATAGGCGGGGCCGATACCCATATAGGCCGGGTCCACGCCCGCATAGGCGTAGGAGACGATGCGCGCGGTGGGCTTGAGGCCCAGTTGGGCCGCCTTCTCCGCGGTGCAGACAATCATTGCCGCCGCACCATCGGAGATGGGGCAGGCATTGGCCGGGGTGACCGTGCCGCCTTCTTTGAAGACCGCCGGGTAGAGGGCCGCCTTCTGGACGGTGAGGCCGGGGTTGATGGTCTCATCCTGGGTGATGACCTCCTTCGCCACCTCCTGCCCGGCGACCTTCTTGACGACCTCCACGGGGACAATCTCGTCGTTGAACTTGCCCATCCGCTGGGCCATAAAAGCCTTCTTGTGGGACTGGACCGCGTACTCATCCTGCTCCTGGCGGGAGATATTGTACTTTTCGGCCAGGTTTTCGGCGGTACGGCCCATAATCTGCCCGCAGATGGGGTCAGTGAGGCCCTCCCAGAGAGCGTCGGTCAGTTCGGCATGGCGGAGTTTGTACCCCCAGCGGGCACCCTTGAGGATGTAGGGGATGTTGCTCATACTCTCGGTCCCGCCAACCAGATAGATTTCGCCGTCGCCGGCCTGGATGGCCTGATAGGCCGAGGTGATGGCCTGCATGCCGGAGGCGCAGTTGCGCTGAACGGTGAAGGCAGGGACATGGATGGGGACTCCGGCCATCAGCGCGGCCACGCGGCCGATATTCGCTGCATCGGACGGCTGACCGATATTGGCGAGGATGACCTCATCCAGGATGCCCGGGTCTATCCCGGTCCGCTCCAGTACGGCCTTGAAGACGATACAGGCCAGGTCCTGAGCCCGCAGGCTGCGAAGCGCACCGCCATGGGCGCCCACCGGCGTGCGCAACGGACTGACAATGACCACATCTTTCACAGCACACCTCCTGTAAAATATTGCGTATTTCGTGTTCCGTATTTGGGTCCTGCTCCCGGGTTTGACAGCCAGGGAGTTGTGTTCATGAGTCAGGCTCTCTGGACACTCCCGTGGGAAGCCACTTGTTTAGAGCAACGTGGCGTAAGACTCGTCTTGCGTTCAAAAGGGCGACCCGATACCGGTCACGGTACGCGCAGGCCCCGCACCACCGTCTCCAGCGCAGTCCGGTAAAAGGTATCGGTGCTGACGCCTACCATATCCCGTCGCAGGGGGTGGCTCATCAATTCCAGAACGCCGTTGAAGGTGGCCCAGAGAGTCGCCGCCGCTTGGCGGGCATCGCAGCAGGTAAATAAACCCTCTTGGATGCCCTGTTCTATGGCCTGAGCCACCAGGTTCAGCCCTTCCGTGCTGGCTTCCAGGACCTCCTGGTACATTTCGGGGGTGACCGTCTCGCGAAACCGTTCGCCGTTGACGGCCATGAGGAAACGGAAGTAGTGGGGTTCTTCCTGGAAGAACCGGAAGTAGGCCCATCCCAGCCGACGGAGGCGTTCGTCGGCAGTCAGGGGACGGTCAGGGGCAAAGGCCTCTTCCAGATAGGCGTAGAGGGAATCCAGCCCCTCTAAAAGCAAATGAGCAAGGAGGGTCTCCTTGCTCTCAAAATACAGGTACAGGGTGCCTTTGCTGACCTCGGCGCGCTCGGCGACGTCGTCCATCGTGGCGCGGGAGAAGCCCTTTTCCAGGAAGACCTCTCGCGCGGCCTGGAGGATGGACTGGCGGCGTTCTTCTTTCTCCCGCTCGCGCCGGGCTCGGGTGGTCAACGCAGCAATCCCCCCAACTAACCGTTGGTCATATACTGACCGATAGTCATTATACACCAGAATGGGTCGGTTGTCAATAGGTGGGCGAAAATTTTAAGGTTTCAGATTTTCGGGGCTTTTCACCGGTACGACTTTGTGATACTCAACAAGGCCAAGGGGGATTTGACAGCGATAGGGCCCGCGATAGAATAGAATCGGAAAACTCCCGGTCCTTCCATTATAGGCCAGCGATATGCCGACAGGAATGAATACCGGCGACCTGTGGATCGTCCGAAAACTGGACCATCTGGGACAGGAAGTCATCTCGTACCCGGCCCAACCGCTCTTCAAGACCCCGAAGTCCGTCCTGATGCGTGCCGTCTGGGACCGACCGCCGATGGACCTGGAGTATGTGCGCCTGGAGCCGGGGGACCTCTGGCTGGAAACCTTCTACGCCGACCGCTGGTACAACGTCTTTGAGATTCGCGCGCCGGATGGACGGCTGAAGGGCCGTTATTGCAACATCACCCGTCCTGCCCGCATTGCCTCCGGCGAGATTCGTGCAGAGGATCTGGCGCTGGACCTTTGGGTAGACCCGGACGGTCGGACGTTGTTATTAGATGAGAAGGAGTTTGCTCGCCTGCCGCTGACCCCGGAGGAACAGAGAGCGGCCCGGCAGGCCCTGGAGGGACTTCTGGAGGCGCCTCTTGCCTGCTGGGAGGACCCGTTGCCGGAGGTGGTCGTTGGGCATTTTCTGCGGGAGCGGGGCTTTGCCCTGGCCGCGGCGGAATCCTGCACCGGCGGTCTCCTCAGCCACCGTATCACCAATGTGCCGGGCAGTTCGGACTACTATCTGGGCTCCGTTACCGCCTACGCCAACGCCGTAAAGGAGCAGTTACTGGAGGTTCCCCGGGACGTCCTGGAGACCTGGGGCGCGGTCAGTCGGGAGACGGCGCTGATGATGGCCCGGGGGGTCCGCCGCCTCCTGGGGGCCGACCTGGCCCTCTCCGTCACCGGCATTGCCGGACCGGGCGGCGGAACCCCCAGCAAGCCGGTTGGGCTGACGTATATCGCGCTGGTCGCCCCCGACGGAGAATGGGTGGAGGAACATCGCTGGGCTGGTGACCGGTCGGCCAATAAGGCCGCCTCCGCCTCCGCCGCCCTGGCCCTTCTCCGTTGGTATCTGGCCCGATAATCTGCGATTTGCAATCTGCAATCTGCAATCCGCATGCACATCCTTCACCTCTACAAAGACTACCCCCCCATCCTGGGCGGGATTGAGAACCATATCCAGGTCCTGGCAGAGGCCCAGGCGCGGGCCGGCCATCGGGTGACCGTCCTGGTCTGCAATCCCGGCCTGCGCACCATAGTCCGGCAGGAGAGCGGGGTGACCGTCATCCGCGCCGGACGGCTGGCGACCGCCGCGTCTATGCCGTTGAGCCTGAGCCAGCCCCTCTGGTTGACCCGTCTGCGCCCCGACATCGTCCATGTCCATTCCCCCTATCCGCTGGGCGAACTGGCGAACGACCTGCTGGGCCGGGCACCGGCGACCGTCATCACCCATCACTCCGATGTGGTCCGCCAGCGGGGGTGGCTGCGCCTCTACGGGCCCCTGCTGCGGCAAGTCTTAGCCCACGCCGACCGGATTATCGCTACCAGTCCCCGCTACATAGAGACCTCCCCATGGCTTTGGCCGGTGCGGGAAAAGTGCGCCGTTGTCCCGCTGGGCGTGGACCATCGCCGGTTTGTTCCCCCTCCGGCCCCCTATGACGGTCCGCCGACGTTGCTCTTTGTGGGGAAACTGCGGTACTACAAGGGAGTGGACACCCTTCTGGAGGCGTTGACCGAACTGCCCGGAGTCTCCCTGGAGATTGTGGGGGAGGGGCCGATGGGGGAGGAGTGGGCCGCACTGGCGGCCCGCCTGGGTCTATCCGACCGGGTCCGCTTCCGGGGCGAGGTCTCCAACGCCGACCTGCCTGGCTTTTACCACCGGGCCCACCTCTTTGTTCTGCCGGCCAATGCTCGTGCCGAGGCCTTTGGCACGGTCCTCCTGGAGGCGATGGCCTCGGGCCTGCCATGCGTCACGACGGAGGTAGGAAGTGGCACTTCATGGGTGGTCCAGGACGGTGTGACGGGGCGGGTCGTACCGCCCCGCGACCCGCAGGCCCTGGCCGAAGCCGTCTGCCAGTTGCTGGACCACCCTGACCTCCGGATAGAGATGGGTCGGGCGGGACGGGCGCGCGTGGAAGCGGAATTCACCCAGGAGCGGATGCTTGCCCGGGTGGAGGAAATTTACTGTGAGGTCTGTGGTCGGGCAGGATGCAATTAGCCGCAGAGGCGCAGAGAATGCAGAGATTTTTATGGTGTTTTCCTCTTGCGTCCTCCGCTTCCCTGGGGCGAAAAAGCAACCCGATCGCCTCAGGCCATCTCAGGTACCCGCAGGCCAAACCGTTTTCTCCTGACTCTCTGGGTGCCCGACCAGGTCGCTTCCCAGCGGTCCAGTGCCTCATCCAGATTGTAGCGGGCGCACACGAACTCCTGCCCCGCCCGCCCCAATTGCGCCCGCAGCGCCGGGTTCTGCAGCAACTGCACCACAGCGGCGGCGAACTCCTCAGGCTCATCGGCGATCAGCAGATGGCGTCCCGGACTGGCTCCGATGCCGTGATTGCTCACCGACGTCGCCACCACCGGCACCCCCATTGCCAGCGCGTCCAGCACTTTCTGCAGCAGTCCCCCCGCCACCCGCACCGGGGAGACGAAGATCGTCGCGGCCTGATACCACGAGGTCAGGTCGTCCGCGTAGCCGGTGACGAACACCCGCTCACTGTCGGCGCGGGCCAATATCTGTGGCGGCGGTGCATACCCCACTGCGTAGAAGCGGGCCTCCGGAACCTCCGCCACTACTTTCGGCCAGACCTGGCTCAGGAACCAGTCCACCGCCTCTATGTTTGGCCCCCGGTACATGGCCCCGACGAAGAGGACGTTTGCGCCGGACGGAACAGCCGGGCGGGAAGGGGCCTCGGCGGAGAGGGCCGGCGCCAGCGGGAGCAGGAGGGTAGGCGTGGGACGGCATCGCAGCGTCAGCAGCCGCCGGTCGCCCTCGGAGATGGCCAGAATCTGGTCGTAGCGCCGCAGGAGCCAGGGTTCCAGTCGTCCGAAAAGCCAGGCCAGGGCCAATGTCCCTCTTCGTCGCAGCCCCCGCTGATACTGGGCCCGCTGCTCCAGGAGGAACCAGTTCACATCGTGGGGACGGAGCGCGGTGAAGGGGCGGCGTACTCCTAACAGGACCAGGGCTGTCTGAGTGAATTCCACCAGCATCAGGTCCGGTCGGGTCTCCCGGAGGGTGCGCGCCACGGCTCGCCGCAGGGCCAGATAACTGCGCGCAATTCGGAGGGGAAACGGCCCACTAAGGGCCTGATGGTGGGGAACCGTGATGATGCGCTCGCAGAAGGGGCGGGTTTCCTCTACCAGAGGGGCCTCCTCCGGCCGCAGACGGGCGACCAGAATGACGGAATGGCCCCGTCGGTGGAGTGCTTGGATGAGGCGGAAGACCCCCTGCCCACCGGCATGTCCGACCGATGGGGCGGGGAACTCTTTGTAGGCAATCAGAATGCGGGTTTTTTGCGGATCTTCTCCCTGGGTGGAGTGTTCTTCGTCCATTTTTACGTCGCAAGTCACATGTGGGGGCAACCCTTGCGGTTGCCCTCTCTGGGCAGGCGCAAGGCCTACCCCTACGTTATTATTCCTCCACTGCCACTACAATCACTTCGGGCCGGTTTTTGGTCTGCTGGTAGAAGAATTCGGAGAGGGCGGATTGGACCTGCCGTTCCACCGTGGCGGGGGGAGTGCCCGGACGGGTGCCCTGGACGGTGCGGCGGACAACTTCCACCGCCCCCGCCATCACTTCCTCCGCCGCGTCGCGGGCAGCGAATCCTCGCACTGTCAGCCGGGGGGTGTCCAGCAGCGCGCCGCGCCGGGGGCTGTAGCGGAAGACGACGACGCATACCCCGGCCATTGCCAGTGTCTCTCGGTCCCGGATGACCGCTGGCCCCACCGCGTCCCCCACCCACGAACCGTCCACGAAGACGTAGCCACCGGGCACCCGCTTGCCCACCCGGATGCAGTCGTCCTCAAAATACAGCACGTACCCGTTCTCCACCACGGCGATTCGTTCCCGAGGGATACCCAGTTCCGCCGCCAATTTGGCGTGCTGTTTCAGGTGGCGTAGCTCGCCGTGGATGGGAACGAAGTTGCGCGGGCGGAGGATGTTCAACAGGAGTTTCTGCTCTTCCTGGCTGGCGTGCCCGGAGACGTGGACGGGAGCCAGGGGGTGATAGACGACGTCGGCCCCTTTCTGGAACAGACGGTTGATGACCCGGTGAATCATCTCCTCGTTGCCGGGAATGGTGTGGGAGGAGAGAACAACGGTGTCGCCGGGTCCTACGCTCAGGGAGGGGTGTTGCCCCAGGGCCAGGCGGCTCAATACGGCTGTCGGTTCGCCCTGCGCGCCGGTGGCCAGAATCAGGCAACGGGACGGAGGGAGGGCTTCCATCTCCCCCAGGCCGACCATCATTCCCTCCGGGATGCGCAGGTAGCCCAGGCGTATGGCCATTTTGACGTTTTCCGCCATCGTCGCGCCAGCGATGGCGACCCGCCGCCCATAGCGGGCAGCCACGTCTATCGCCTGCTGGATGCGGGAGATCAGGGAGGCGAAGGTGGCGATGATGACCCGTCCCGGCGCTTTTCGCATCACATCATCCAGAGCCTCGGTGACCACCTGCTCGGAGGGGGTGGTGCCGGGTTCGGTGGCGTTGGTGCTGTCGGCCATCAGGACCAGTACGCCCCGTCCGGCGAATTCGGCCAGTTTGGCGAAGTCCGTCGGTCGGCCGTCCACAGGGGTGTGGTCAAACTTGAAGTCGCTGGAGTGGACAATGAGGCCGGCCGGAGTGGTGATGCCCAGCCCCACGGTATCCGGGATGGAGTGGCAGACGTGGAACGGCTCTATCTGGAACGGGCCGATGGAGAGAACATCGCCCGGTGCACAGATGTGCAGTTCTGTTTCCTGCAGGAGGTGAGCCTGGCGGAGTTTGACTTCAATGAGGCCGCAGGTCAGGCGGGTGGCGTAGACGGGGACAGGGAATTCCCGCAGGAAAAACGGCAGTGCTCCGATGTGGTCTTCGTGGCCGTGGGTGACGAAGATGGCCCGCACGCGGTCCTTCTTATCCCTCAGATAGCCGTAGTCGGGGATGATGAAGTCCACCCCGTACATATCCGACTCGGGGAACATCAGGCCGGCATCTATGACCAGGATATCCTCGCCGTACTCCACGGCCATCATATTTTTGCCGACTTCCCCCAGTCCGCCCAGGGGGATGATACGCAGGTCGCTCATCTGGATTCCGTGCTCCGTAATAAGGGGATCCGCCGCTGGCGCGCGGCCTCAAAGAGCAGGACCGCCGTCGCGACCGCCGCGTTGAGAGATTCTATCCCTCCCGCCAGGGGAATGGCGACGGTCGTCTCGGCCAGCGCGTAGGCCCGACTTCCCGCTCCGGCAGCCTCCCCGCCCACGATCAGAGCCACCCGGCCCGTCCAGTCCGCGTCGGTGTAGAGGACCGTGCCCCGGGCATCCGCCAGGTAGACCCGGCATCCGGCGACGGCGCGGGCGATTTCGTCCCAGTCCATCGCAGCCATCGGCAGGCGGAAGTGGGCGCCCATCCCGGCCCGCACTGCCTTGGGGTTGGTGGCGTCTACCGTGCCCGGCGCCAGAAGGACTCCCTCCACGCCCGCCGCCAGTGCTGTGCGCAGAATGGTGCCCAGGTTGCCCGGGTCTCGCAGGCGGTCCAGAATCAAGGTCAGCGTGGGGTGAGGGGGTAGGGGCAGGTCGGGGATTGGGACAACTGCCAGAAGCCCTTGTGGGGTTTCCGTATCGGAGCAGGCCGCCATCACTTCATCGCTCACTTCTTCGCAGGGGACGCCGGCTTCCTGCCAGGCAGTCAGCAGGGTCTGTCCCCGGAGGTCCTCCCGGATGCGGGCAGTATAAAGGACGAAGTGAGGGCGCGTGCCCGTATCCGCCGCTTCCTGGCAGAGGCGCACTCCCTCCACCACAAATCTCCGCTCCCGCTGACGGACGCGCCGCCGCTCCTGGAGCGCCCGTACCAGGCGGACCCGGTCATTCTTCAGACTGGTGATCATTCAGATGCTGAAATCACCCCTCAATTGCAGCGATGGCCTGGGCGGGATTAGCGTTGCCGAAGGCGACGCTCATAATCCCCGGCAGGTAGCGGTCCATCATCAGCACGTTGATGTAGACCATCTGCTTGATCAACGCCGAGGTCAGGCGGTCGCCCTCCACGTCAATGCTGGTCTTGTAACGGACTTCGCCGTCGTTGAAGTCCATCTCAAAATTGCCAATGACCAGGCCATAGTTGGCGCGGGTGAGGAATTCGGCCATCGCCTGGCGGCGGTTGGGAGGAACGTTGACATCCAGAATGGAGTAGAAAACGAACTGATGCTGCGCTTCGCGTGCCTGTGCGTAGCAGTTCCAAGTCCCGTTCTCCCCCCGAAAACCCAGCCGAAGGATGGGCTTCCCCGGCAACTGTTCAAAGTGCCAGTTGTCTTCCCGGAAGAAGCGCACTACCGCATCAAAGATGGAGCCAGTTGGGGACATGTTTTTTTCTCCTTTCCTGATAGAGCAGAACCTGCTCATAGTATAGTGGAACGGGCCGATATGTCAAGCGCGGACGGGTCGTTATTCCCACAACACCTGCGGGGAGCGGTAGAAGTTCACTCCCAGCGCCTCCAGGCGCGGCCCGTGACGGGCCAGACGGGCCCGGTACTCCTCCCAGTCCCGGCCCGAGGCCGGGGACCAGCCGATTTCGGCGTAGCCCATCAGCCGGGGGAAGGTCATCCACTCTATATCCGCCATCGTCTGGATGGTCTCCGTCCAGAGAGGGGCCTCCACGCCCAGGATGTGCTCCTCCCCGATGCCCTCCGCCACCGTTGCCGGGTCCCATTCATAGGCGTCCCGGACCTCTATGTACCCGGCCCAGTGGAGCCCCAGAGGGGTGTCCGGAGTGTACTTCATATCCAGGTACGCCTTGAAGGCCGGGGACATGATGACCATGTTCCCCTGCCGGACGGCCTCCCGGCCCATCCCGCCGTGCCAGACCTGGGCGACGGAGGTGGAGAACAGGGAAGCCTGGGCAATCTCCTCCCAGCCGATCATCTGCTTGCCGTGGGCCTGGACAATACGCTGCACTCGTTCTACGAAAGCGATGTAATCGGGCAGAGGGGTAGCCATTGCCTCGTCGCCGCCGATGTGGAAGTACGGCCCAGGCGTCAGAGCGGCGATTTCGCCCACCACGTCGTCCACGAACCGGTAGGTGACCTCTTTCTCCAGGCAGAGGGAACTGAAGCCGACCTCGGTGCCGGTGTAGAGGGGACGGGCGACCCCATCGCAGTTGAGTTCCGGGTAGGAGGCCAGTGCGGCGTGGGTATGGCCGGGCATGTCTATCTCCGGGACGATGATGATGTACCGGCTCTGGGCGTAGGCGATCAGGTCGGCGTACTCTTCCTGGGTGTAGTATCCACCCGGACCGCCGCCGACCTGGGTGCTCCCGCCGTGGAGGGCCAGATTGGGCCAGGAGCGAATCTCTATACGCCACCCTTGGTCGTCGGAGAGATGAAGGTGGAGACGGTTGATTTTGTAGAGGGCCAACAGGTCTATCAACCGCCGGACCTCCGCCGGGCCGAAGAAGTGGCGAGAGACGTCCAGCATCATTCCCCGCCAGGGGAAGCGGGGCCAATCCCGGATGGTCCCCGCCGGGAGGGTCCAGGGACCGGCCTGCAGGGTGGAGGACTCCACCGCAGGGGGGAGCAGTTGGCGGAGGGTCTGGACACCCCAGAACAGTCCAGCCGGATGGGGGGCGGAGAGGATGATGGTCTGCGGGGTGATGCTCAATTCGTACCCTTCCTCGCCCAGGGCGGGGTCGCTACCGGAGGTGGTCAGGTAGATGGAGCCGGGGAGCAGCGCGCCGGTGGCAGTCTGCACCGGCAGGGAGTAGCCGGTGGTGGGTCGGAGGCGCTCCGCCAGGTACTGCCCGATGGCCAGAGATTCCGGGCTATTCGGCTCCACGAATATCTGTGTATCCGCTGTCAGGGTGAACATCTCCCCGGTGAGGGCAAC
>DAOTWK010000475.1:0-3421 GCA_034435815.1 Anaerolineae bacterium
CGCACGATATCTTCCACAGAGGCTGCCTCGCTGATGGCCCGGGCGGCCCGGTAGAGGGCCTCCGTCTCGGCCAAGGCTTGGCGGGTCTCCTCCAGGCGGCGGATGGATTCAATTGCCATTGCAGCCTGCCTCGCCAGGACTGCCAGGCGGCGCAGTTCGGCCTCAGAGTACTCGGTGGGTTGGCTATAGATGCCGTTCAGATAGCCAATCCACTGGCCAGCGGCCACCAGCGGAGCAAAAACGACGCTGCGAGCCTGGAAGGGGCCCATAAAGAGCGCCCTTGCGTTCTCGTCAGCCCGGGGGTCGGTCGCCAAGTCAGAGATAACTACCGGCTCGCCGGAAGCCAGCAGGAACAGCGAGGGGAACATCGCCACCGGATACCGGCTCGGCACAGTGTCCACCGGCATAAAGTTGCGCCGGGCCAGGACCCGAATCTCAAGGGGGACGGCATCCTCCGTCCAGGGGCGATCAAAGATGCCAAAGGTCACATTCCGGTCGGCCTGACCCAGGATGGTGTACTTACAGAGCACGCCCAAGATATCATCGTAGGACTGAGCAGCGTTTAACTCTGCGCTGGCCTGGTAAAGGAGTTCTGTCTCAGCCAGCGCCAGCTGAGTCTGCTCAAAGAGACGGCGGTTTTCCAGGGCCAGGGCCAGTTGCTCCTGAACCGTTGTAATTAACGCCAGTTCGTCTTCCGTCCAGACCCGGGGGCCAGCTTCCTCTAGCCCCAGCAGGCCAACCGGCTGTTTCCCCACCGTGATGGGAGCCAGCAGAAGAGAGCGCCCGTCCTGCTCCATTGCCAGGGGACGGTCCAGGTGAGGGGCCGATGCCGGAACGGGCAACGGTTGGAAGAGCGGGGATACTGTTTCCAGGTCATATAAGTACCCGGGGGACACCGGCTGGCGGCTGAGATAAGCCTCCCACTCCTGACGGATATAGCGGGCTTGAACGGCCTCCATCTGCCGCAGGGTTTCCTGGAATCGTTCAAACAGCCGGGCATTCTGAATCGCGATGGCCAACTGGTCGGCAACCAGCTGAAAAGCGGTAATATCCTCAGGGGAAAACGCGGCTTCCCGTTCGCTCTGAATGGTCAGAGCACCGATGACCTCCTCACCGGCGATCAGGGGAATCGCCAGTTCGGAGCGGGTATCGGGCAGGAGCGGGTTTTCAAAGCGGACAGCCTCGGCACCGACATCCAGGGCGATGCGCGGCTGGCGGTTGGCGATACACCAGCCGATCATAGAACGACCACCTACCTCCAGCCGGTAGCCTTCTTCCACCATCTTGCGGCCCGCTTCGCCTGTACCAGCCTTTAAGACGGCGTATCGGCCCGTCTCATCCACCAGGAAAAGGCCCACATAACAAAGGTCAAATTCTTGGCGGAGCACTTCTACAGAGGTCTGAAAAAGAGTAGAGAGGTCCAAGATAGAGACAGTTGCGCGGGCGATGTCTGCTGCCGCCTGGAGTTGAGCATGGCGACGCTGGAGTTCGGCCCGGGCTTCCTGTTCCCGACGAATCTGCTCTTCCAGGGCAACATTCAGGCCCCGGTAAGTGCGCTCAAACTCGGTAATGGCATCCTGTGTATGCACATCCACCATCGTGAGGACCCACTGGGAGCGATAACTCTCCAGGTAGGGGAAAAGGGTCCGGAACGTCGGGCCATCCAGGACCTCGGACAACGTCTGGGACAGGGCGCGGAGAGCCTCCAGCACGGACTGAGGGCCCAAACCCCTTCGGACCCACTCGCCGATGCGGCGAGAACAGTCCTCTGCAGAAAGGGTGCCGGCAACTTCTTGGAAAAACATCTCCACCAGTTGTCGGCTGATCTCCGGCAAAGGACGGACGGAAGCCATCCGGCCCGTGTTGTGAAACACGTTTCGGCGCAGGGTCTCCTCCACCCGTGCCCGCAAAAGAGGACCCATCTCTTCCAGAGTCTTCAGCAAGTCTGAAGCAACCATTCCTTGGACTTCCATAACCCCTTCTCACTCCTGATCGCCGAAGTTCGGACACAATTTGGTTTCCGCACCCCACTCCTGGCCCTTCGGCCCTCCCCTACCGGGGTTTTCGCCTGTGGTCTTCCCAGGCGGGCCTCCGGCTACTTTGGCGGTCCAAAAAGGCGATTTTTCTTGGCGGCGGCTTCGCCGCCGCCAAGAAAGCCGTTTCTTTGTCCGACGCCCGGCACCTACCGCCACCGGGCCGGGCATCCCGTGCTGTGTACCTTCCGGAAATTATCGTTTGACCAGAATGGCCCCGTAGAACTCCAGACCCACGCCCTCCCGATCCTCTTCGGTAATCTGATCCTCAACCCCCAACCATTCCGCCAGGGGGCGGAATCCGGGCTCATCGGCTTCCCAGGGCTTCATCAATTCTATGGATTGCTCCAGGGTCATGAAATAGTAGGGGCTGCCCATCCGATCAAACATCTCCAAAAACTGCTGCATCCGGGGTGTCATCAGGTTGGGATCTTTGGTCTCAAAAGTGGCGAACATTTTGCTTCCCGGAGCCGCCCACTCATAGAGAGTGCAGGCAATCCGCCGAATTTCCTCCTCTGTGAGGAAACAAGTGACAGCATTGAAACCAATGGCTACCTTCCGGTTATCTCCGAAGAGTTCCGGGATCACCGGGGAACGTAGAAGCGCATCTATCTCCCGAATGTCGGCTTCAATATAGCGGACGCGGGGATTCCCTTCCAGCAACTGGGTTCCGTAGACAATCACGATGGGGTCATTGTCTACGTAGATAACTTTGGCGTGAGGAACTACCCAATGGATATGACCCACCGTCGGCAAACCCGAGGCAAGGTCCAGGAAGCAATCAAAGCCCTCCTGGCTGAGCCGGAGCACGGCCTCCTGGAGGAACATCCGCAACATCCGAACCCATTTGCGGGTGGAAGGGACCAGGCTGATCATATACTCGGCGGCCTGGCGGTCTGCTTCAAAGTTGTGCGTGCCCCCCAGGACGTAGTCGTAGACCCGTCCGGCGTTGGGGATGGTGGAATCTATTGCAACGATGTGGCGCTCCATAGGTTCCTCCTTGATTTAGAAGATTGAAAGTTTTATGAACAATTCTCCGAAAGTGTCTCACGTTCCGGTCGGCGAAATACGATCGTCGTCCTCTTCGGGAATCCCCAGTTGGATAAAGGTCCTGGGCGTCCGCAGGGCGCGTCCCAATTCCTGGACTGCGACCCGCATTACGCTTTCTGTATCCGGTGCGGCCTGAATCCGCTCCACAATCTGGCGGGTCAGTCGCTCTCGCTCCGCCCGCCGCTGTGCTTCCTCGTAGGAACGGGCATTCTGAAGAGCAATCGCCACCTGGCTGCCAATAGCGGTGAGGAGGTTCTGGTCGTGGCGGTCGTAGGCGCGCGGGGTGGTGTAACTCTGCACCGCCATCACCCCCAGGACCTGGTCGCCCACCATCAGCG
>DAOTWK010000476.1:0-4893 GCA_034435815.1 Anaerolineae bacterium
GGCCGGCCTCCAGCGCCGCCCGGGCGGCCCGCCATGCCCGCAACACCTCCTCCGGCGGCGACTCCTCCCCGGGCCGGCAAAAATACATCGTCCGCTGCAGGTCGGAGACGAAACCTTCCCGGCGGACGCCAAAGTCTATCTGGAGGAGCGCCCCCTGCTGAGTCTGATAGTCCCCAGGCATCCGGTGGCCGAAGGTCCCCTCCGGCCCGGCGCAGACGACGGGGCAGTATTCGGGCTCCCAGGCCGGCGTCAGGCCCCGCTTTTGGGTCGTGTGATGGATAAAGGCGGCGATTTCCCGCTCCGTCATGCCGGGCTGGACCAGGGCTTCCACCTCCCGGAGGATGCCCTCGGTGGCCCCGATGGCGGCGCGGATGTGGTCAATCTCGGCAGCGGTCTTGCGCCCACGCAGGGCCGCGATAACCTCCTCCGCCGAGGTCAGCCGGGCCGAATACTCCGTCCCGCCCAGGATGCCCGCGATGACGCGGAACATCCCGTGAGTCAGCCCGTCCGCCGCCGGATCACTTTCGGAGAAGTTCAGCCCAACCTGGCGAGGGCGCAGGCGCGCAATCTGCTCCAGGAGCGGCTCGCGGATGGATTGGTCGTACCCGATAACCATCGTGTACCCCCCGATGTTGCGGACGTTGTCGGCATCGTACCGGCCCACAATCGCGATGCGCTCCCCGGTCCGGCTGATCATCAGCGCCGACTGCCAGGTCAGGTCCAGCCCCAGGATGAGGTCCAGGCAAGGGTCGCGGACCTGGCTGGTCTCCCGCACAAACGTAATCCAGAGATCCAGCCCTTTTTCCCGCAGGACTTCTACGGCCTGGTCCAGTTTCTCGCGGATAATCGCAAAAGTTTCCATAGGCTCCTTTCTGCGGTATTCCCTGTCAGGAGTTACGCACTTACCCTGTGGGACGATTCTACCCCCTCATCCTCTCTTGCCCGAAGGGGGGAATAGAAGGGGTTTTCGGCGGACGGCTTTGCCGCCCGCCGAAAACCCCCAACGGCCAGAGGGTGGGTTGAGGGCAAAAACGCCGAATTGGCGGAATCATTCGTCAAGTCGCAAAAAGCCCGCCCTCCAGGCCGTCCAGACGGGCTGAAAAGCCTGTCCTCCAAGTGAACCGTAAATCCTGACCCGTGTTAATTATACCTTATTTGACCCAAAGGGCAAGGAGACTGAGGTTCAGACACGAGTTGGGACAGGGGCGTTTGTTCGGGGTGTGTCCTGATTTCATCGGAAACGGCCCTTTGAGCCCGGACGTAAACGTCCAGGCTCAAAAACGAAGCCCTCCGGGCTGAAAGAAGAATTTTTTCCCGGGCTTGCAAGGCTCTGGGAGGATCAGACGAGCCGCCTGGCAGGAGTTTTCAGCCCCCGAAGGGGGCTTTGCCATTGAGCCCGGCGGTAAACCGCCGGGCAAAGGGAGTCCGACAACTTTGGGGCACACCTACTCAGAAACCAGTTTGACTTTACGCCCCACTATAGGTATAATACTTCTTAACTCAACAGGAGGTGCAAACAATGAAAGGTCGCCTTTCTATGATTGGACTTCTAATTCTCCAGGTCATCGCGGTGATCCTGTACCCACCCGGTTTCTTCCGGGAAGCGCCTCAGGCAGCCGTCCTGCCCCCGGCACTGCTCATACTTTTCCTGTTGGCTCTGGCCGGGATGAACTCCGGCATCCTCACCCCTATCGCTGGACGGGTCTCCCTGGTCTTCGTCCAGGGCCTCAACGTGGTAATGCGACTGATGACCATTCCCCCTCACCTGCGCGCGTCGGAGGGCGGGAACTGGCCTTTCCTGATCCTCTCTGTCATAAGCATCATCCTCTCATGGTTGACCATTGTCTGGATGGAACGCCGCCACCCGCTCACCCTCCTGTTGCGCCGGACCGAAGGCGAATAACGCTCTCCCGAACTCATCAAGATTCTTTCCGGAGGTGAACACGTGAACAAGTGGGTCTATCTTTCCAGCACGGCTGGCCGAGAACTGGCCGACATTTTGGGCCATGCGCCCTCTCTGGACGAGAAGAAGGCTATCCTGGGCGGCAAAGGGGCCGGCCTGGCGGACATGATGGAAGCCGGGCTGCCTGTCCCCCCGGGCTTTACCATCACCACCCAGGCCTGCGTCGCCTATATCAACTCCGGCCATCGCTTCCCCGAAGGCCTGTGGGAGCAGGTCCTGGAGGCCCTGAAGCAGATAGAGCAGGAGACAGGCAAGAAATTCGGCGACCCCAACAATCCCCTCCTGGTCTCCGTCCGCTCCGGTGCCAAGTTCTCCATGCCCGGCATGATGGACACCATCCTCAACGTCGGCCTGAATGACGAGACCGTACAGGGAATGATCCGGCTGACTGGCAACGAGCGTTTTGCTTGGGATGCCTACCGGCGCCTTCTGGATATGTTTGGACGGATTGCCCTGGGCATCCACGAGCATCGCTTCAGCGAGGCGATGGATGAACTGAAGGCCGAGCGGGGCGTCCAGGCCGATACCGATCTCACCGCTGAGGACCTGAAGGAACTGGTCCGGCGGTACAAAGGAATCTATCGCCAGGAACTGGGGCGGGACTTCCCCCAGGACCCGTTGGAGCAGCTGCGCATCGCCGTGGAGGCCGTCTTCCGCTCATGGATGGGGAAACGGGCCGTGGACTACCGTCGCGCCGAGGGCATCCCGGATGACCTGGGCACCGCTGTCAATGTGGTCACTATGGTCTTCGGCAACATGGGCTGGGATAGCGGCACGGGCGTGGCCTTCACCCGCGACCCCGCTACCGGCGAGAAACGGTTCTTCGGCGAATACCTGCTGAACGCCCAGGGCGAGGACGTGGTGGCCGGCATCCGCACCCCCCGGCCTGTGGAGCAGATGCAGGAGGAACTGCCAGAGGTCTACGCGCAACTGACGGGGATTGCCCAAAAACTGGAGCGGTACTACCGCGATATGCAGGACATTGAGTTCACCATTGAGCGCGGCCGTCTCTGGATGCTTCAGACCCGCTCCGGCAAGCGCACTGCCCGCGCAGCGGTCAAAATCGCGGTGGATATGGCAAACGAGGGGCTCATCACTCGCGAGGAGGCCGTCATGCGCGTCCAGCCCAAAGACGTGGACGCGCTCCTGCACCCCCAGTTTGACCCCAAAGAGATAGAGAGGGCGCGAGCCGAAGGGCGACTCCTGGCCACTGGCGTCAACGCTTCCCCCGGCGCGGCTGTTGGCATGCTCGCCTTTGACGCCGACACCGCCGAGGCCTGGGGCAAAGAGGGCAAGCCCGTCATCATGATTCGCCCGGAGACCAAGCCCGACGATGTCCACGGAATGATCGCCTCCAAGGGCATCCTGACCAGCCGGGGCGGTGCCACCGCCCATGCCGCCGTCGTTGCCCGCCAGTTCGGTATCCCCGCTGTCGTCGGCGCGGGGGCTCTCCAGATAGACGTGGAGGCGCGCGAGGTGCGCGTCGGTGCTAAAGTCCTCCGCGAGGGCGACTGGGCTTCCCTGGATGGCGCCACCGGTGAAGTCTTTGAAGGCCAAATCCCCACCGTCTACCCGGACTTTGACCGGGAGGTGGAACTGCGCACCCTGCTGGAGTGGGCCGACGAGATTGCCGCCACCGAGGGCATCCGCCAGTGGCCCGCTGACTACGAAGGCTTCCCGACCCGGGGCCTTCAGGTCTGGGCCAACGCCGACTACCCCAAAGACGCGCGCCGGGCCCGGATGTACGGAGCGAAGGGCATTGGCCTCTGCCGCACCGAGCACATGTTCTTTGAGCCGGAGCGCCTCCCCTACGTCCAGGAGATGATTCTGAACGCCGAGGAGGCCCAGTTGCTCCTGGACCGGCGGGACCGCATCCAGGAACTGCTCCGCAAAGGGAGCGAGGACGGGCGGGCCCTGACCCCCGACCGTCGGGCCGAACTGGAGGCCGAACTGAAGGCAGTAGAGGCGGAGATTGCCGCGTCGCCCGCCGTCCAAAAGTACCTGGGCGCGCTGGAGAAACTCCTCCCCTACCAGCGCTCCGATTTCTACGGCCTCTTTGAGGCGATGGACGGCCTGCCGGTCATCATCCGCTTGATTGACCCGCCGCTCCACGAGTTCCTGCCCTCCCTGGAGGAATTGCTGGTGAAGGTGACCGAGATGCGGCTGAATAACCATGAGGGGCCAGAGCGGGAGGAGGCGGAGCGGATGCTGGCGGCGGTCAAGCGGATGCACGAAGCCAACCCGATGATGGGCCTGCGGGGCATCCGGCTGGGCATCACCTACCCGGACATCACCAAGATGCAGGTGCGGGCCATCTTTGAGGCGGCTTGCCAGGCGGCCAAGAACGGCATCGTCGCCAAACCGGAGGTGATGATTCCGCTCACCGGGCACGTCAACGAGTTGAAGGTCACCCAGCGGGAACTGGAAGAGGTCGCCAAGAAAGTGATGGAAGAGCAGGGCATCCATGTGGAGTACAAGTTTGGGACGATGATTGAGGTCCCGCGCGCTGCCATCACCGCCGATGAGATTGCCTCTATGGCCGAATTCTTCTCCTACGGCACCAACGACTTGACCCAGATGACCTTCGGCTACAGCCGGGACGACGCCGAGCGGAACTTCCTGGTGCGGTACGTGGAGCGGGGTATCCTGCCGGATAACCCCTTCCAGGTGCTGGACCGAAAGGGCGTGGGCGAACTGGTCCGGCTGGGCGTCCGCCTGGGCCGCAAGACTCGCCCTGACCTGGAGGTGGGCATCTGCGGCGAGCATGGCGGCGAGCCCTCGTCCATTGAAGTCTGCCACCTGGTGGGGCTGAACTACGTCTCCTGCAGCCCGTTCCGGGTGCCGATTGCCCGGCTGGCAGCGGCGCAGGCGGCCATCCGCCATCGGGGCCGGGTCCTGGGCCAGATTGCCGACACCGCCGGCGCCTACTA
>DAOTWK010000477.1:0-1795 GCA_034435815.1 Anaerolineae bacterium
TGGCGTTGGGACGATGCGAAGTCTGCGGAGAGCCGGTGCTGGAAACCCATTTGGTTCTGCGGAACGGCCAGCGATGTTGTCTGGCCTGCCTCAACGGCTCTCTGTCGGCCCATATGGTTCTTTGATGGACATTTACCACTGTGGGGACAGACGTTTCAGCCCAGCTGGACAGCCTGGAACGGCCGTCCTGCAGAATAAGGGTGTGACTCCCGACCGGGTGTTCAACATCCGCACCTATCCGTTCCATCCGCGTCCCATTTTCAAGGAGGCCGAATGAACCTGCCAGCCAGACCCCGCACTGCCATAGAATCCTTTATCCAGCAAGGAGATGTCCAATCCCTTCTTCTGAAGGCCGGGGAACTTCATGGCCATTTCTGCCCCTTCCTGGCCCTGGGCGTCCGGGCCGGGCTCATTGCTATGCGGGCCCTGGGCGTCCAGGAGAATCCCGGATTGGAGGACATCGTCGCCATCGTGGAATGCAACAATTGCTTCAGCGACGGCGTCCAGACTGTCACCGGCTGCACTTTTGGCAACAATGCCCTCATCTACTGGGATGTAGGCAAGACAGCGTTCACCCTGGCCCGACGACGAGATGGGACCGCCGTCCGCATCGCGCTGCAGACTAACTTTGTAGAGAACTTCCGAAACCGAATCCCCGAAGAGGCCAATCTTCTCTTCCGCAAAATCGTCCAGGAACACCAGGAGGCAACGCCGGAGGAGCGTGCCCGTCTGAACGCACTGTGGACCGAGGCTTCCTTCCGGCAACTGGAACTGCCGGAAGAAGAGGTGTTTACGATCCAGCATCTACGGATGGAGGTGCCACCCCGCTCCCGCATCTTTGCCTCGGTTCGCTGCGCCATCTGCGGAGAGAGCGTGATGGAGACTCGGGCCCGCATCAAGGACGGCCAACCCGTCTGCATTCCCTGTGCTGGGGAGGTCTATTACCAGATGGACGGCTATGGGATCTCGGGAGGCCGATGAGACGTGCGCTCTTTTCTTATCTACTGACACTCTGGTTCATCATTACCCTCAACTTTTTCCTGCCGCGCCTTCTGCCCGGCGATCCACTGGCCGCGCTGCTGGACCCGGCCAGCTCGGATTACGTCTTTGATCCCGAGGTGCGGGCTGCGCTGGCCGCCTACTATGGCCTGGACCGCCCCCCTCTGGAACAGTACGGCCGCTATCTTCTGGGCCTCTTCACCGGCGATCTGGGCCGCTCCATCCGCCTGAATCAGCCGGTGATAGAACTAATTGTTTCGCATCTGCCCTGGACACTGCTCCTGGTGGGGACGGCACTCCTTTTCTCCTCGGTCTTCGCCCTGATTGGCGGAGCGGAGGCGGCCTGGCGACGAGGCTCCTGGGCTGACCGGGCACTGGTGGGAACCCACATCCTGCTCGCCAATGTCCCCATCTATCTGATCGGAATGACGCTCATCCTCTTCTTCAGCGTCCGGCTGCGCTGGCTCCCGATGGCGGGGGGACGGACGCCTTTTACCCACTACGCTACTGCGCTGGCTGCCGCTCTGGACGTCGGCCGTCACCTGATTTTGCCCGCATTGACGCTCACGCTGGCTATAGTCGGAGTCAAGTTCCTTCTGGTGCGGAACACGATGGTGACCGTGCTGGGAGAGAACTTTATGCTGGTTGCCCGGGCCAAAGGGCTCCCCGAGAGTCGGCTGAAGTGGGGACACGCTCTTCGCAACGCTCTCCTTCCCTTCGTGGCCCACACAGCCGCCCACGCCGGAATGGCCGTCACCGGCGCCGTGTTCATAGAGACTCTCTTCAATTATCCAGG
>DAOTWK010000478.1:0-6749 GCA_034435815.1 Anaerolineae bacterium
GCGCTCAGCAGGTTGGAGAGCAGCGCGATCGGCAGGGCGAAGAGGGCGTAGGGGAAAAGAGCATAGGCAGTGCCGATGACCACGTCCCGGACGCGGCCCTCGCCGTCGCTGATGGTGGAGACCAGGTAGTTCGCCGCATTCCAGAGCACCAGGACCAGAACGGCGTAGACCAGTTCGTTCACGGCGCGAATCTCGCCGGGATTGGCGTAGGGATTGAAGATGAAGCCGGTCACATAGGGCGTCAGCACCCGGACTGCCACTACCCAGATGTAAAGCAGGAGGGCGAACGTCAGACTGCCACGCTCTTTGATTTTGATGTAGTAGAAACTGTCGGCGGGCTGTTTGATGAAACGGAACATGAACAAGAAGTCGTCCACCCATTTCTGTGTTCGCAGCCAGGCCAGTCTGCGCCGCAGCGGGCCAAACCAGCCGTACCGCCGGTCCAGGCGTCGGATCGTACTCTGAACGATAGAGAGGACGACCAGCGCCAGAATGCCGTCTCCCAGAGACCGCTGGAGGATGACATTGCGCAGTTCCCAGAAGGCCTGGGAATAGCCATGGCGATCTTCGGCGTAGCGGTAGTAGACCAGGGCGCGAGCGTAGTCGCCTTCTTTGAAGTAGGCATCGGCGACCGCCTGGTAGGCCATAATGAACGAGCCGTTGTAGCGCAGGACCTCTTCAAAGTAGGGCCGGGCCTGAGTGTAGAAGCCGTCCACGTACAAACGCACGCCGCTATGGACCAGACGGGCGAAGCCTGTCGCTTTGTAGACCACGACGGCGTTTTTCTCCCGGTCCAGGACGTAAATCCGATCCTCATATCGGGCGACTGCGCTGGGGTCGCGGAGCGTTCCCAGCCGCTGGTCGCCCTGGTCTTTGGCGCCAAAGACGAAGAGGAGCATCCCTTTCAGATCGTACTCGTAGATGCGGCCCTCCGCGTCCACCGCCGTGACCAGTCCGTAGGGGCTCACGTGGATGTCGCGGAAGGTCGTGGAACCGTGGATTTCGGGGAAAACGTTGCGCCCGGCGACGGTGAAGCGGCGGATACTCTGCCGGGGGTTGGTGCCGGCGGTCACGGTGAAAATCATCCCCTCCGCGTCTATTGCCACGTTGGAGGGGGAGGCGGCTTCGCTTTTAATGAACTGCGCCAGTTGTTCCTCGGTCAGGAAGAGGCGCTGCAAAATCATCTTGAGGGACATAGTGGCCGGATTGGCACCGAAGTAACCGACAAAGCGGCCATCGGTGGTGAGAATCACCAGGCCATTGGTGGAGCCCTCGCTGACGACGTACAGGTTCCGGCGAGCGTCCACGGCGATTTTGCGCGGCAGGAACTGGTTTTTACGGCCGAAGAGCGGGTCGTTCGGGCGGGCGAACTGGCCCAGGGGGTTCCCTTCCCGGTCCAGGATGACGACGGTGTTGCTTTTGGCGTCGGCGACGTAGAGGATGCCCGCGCCGTCCACAAAGACACCGGTGGGGCCCGCCAGCAAGCCCTCTCCGTAGACGGCCGTGATTTCCAGGTCCCGGTTCAGGCGCAGGACGCGGCGGTTGCCCGTGTCGGCGATGTAGAAGTCGCCGTCGGGCGTGATGAAGAGGTCCTCCGCGCCGGAGAGAGGAAGCTCTACCTCGGTCAGGGGCAGGTAGGCGTCCTGAGTCAGATAGAGCCGCCCGCCTGGACCCAGGGCCCAGGTAGTATAGGGGGCCAGCGCCTGGGCCGGGGCCTGTAGGGCCAAGCAGAGCAGAACACCACAAAGGATACAAAAGATGCGGGAGGGAGTAGCGACGAAGCCGCTGAGGGTGGGGTGAGGGAACTTCGTGTCCTTCATAGTTTTCACAAAAGCAACCCGCTTCATCCCTTCAACCCTGAGTGGGACATAGTGCTCATCACCTGACTCTGCAGAATCAGGAAAATGATGAGGTTGGGCAGGAACATAATCAGCGCAGCGGCGGCGGCCATTCCCTGCCCGGCGACGATGTTGGCGCCCGACGTCGTGGCGGTCAGCGTGCTCAGATAGAACGCAAAGGTCTTCAGACTCTCAACGTTGATGTACATCGCTGAGGTGTCCGCGTTGTTCCAGGTGGCCTGGAAGGTCAGAATGGCGATGGTGGCGATGGCAGGCCGGATCATCGGCAGGACGACCCGCCAGTAAATCTGCAGGTCTGAGGCGCCATCCATTTGCGCCGCTTCTATGACCTCGTTGGGGACGGTGTCTATGAACTGCTTGAGCAGGAAGACGCCCACGGGCATTGCCAGCGCGGGGAGGATGTGGGCCCAGAAGGAGTCTATCAAGCCCAGTCGGGCGATAATCAGGAAACGGGGGATGGTGACAGCGATGGGGACGAACATCAGCGCCACCGTGTTGACGGCGAACAGCGTCTGCTTGAGCCTGAAGCGCTTTTTGGAGAGCGCGTAGGCGGCCAGGCTGGAGACGAAAATAGAAGCGGCCACAGAGATGACCGTGACGGCAATGCTGTTGAACAGGTAGCGGCTGACGGGCACGTCCGAGGCGGACATCAGCGTAAGGAGGTCGCGGAAGTTCTTCAAGGTCGGGTTCACCACGAAGAAGCGCGGCGGATAGACGAAGAGTTCTTCGGCGGGCTTGAAGGCGGTGGAGAAGATGAATATGATGGGCAGGAGCATAAAGGCCACCACCGGCATCAGGATGAGGTAGAAGGGAATCTGGCTGGGGTGGAAACCGGCCGGGTTGATGCCGCTGCTGCGCAGGCCGTAGAAACGGCGAAGCCATCGGCGTTTCGCAGGAGACGTCGGGGCGGTCCTCTGAATCGGGGGACGGGACGATGGAGCGAACGGTCTGGGCCGGCGAGAGCGCCACTCCGCCGCACGGCGCGGATGGCTTTGGACGCTTTCACTTCTTGCGCGTTCTTCGGCAAATTCCATAGTCTTATCTCTCCTCACTGCGGAAGAGGCGGTTCGCCAGGCGGGTGAAGAAGAGCACCATCAGGAGCAGGACAACGGACACGGCGGCGGCGTAGCCCATCTCGTAACGCAAGAAGCCGTAATCCTCAATGTGGTTGACGATGAGTTGACCGGCGTACCGGGGGGTAGGATTGGACCCCGAAAGGGCGACGCCGATGGACCCGGCCTGAAAGGTGCCCACGATGGACATCACAGCGCCGAAGAGCATCTGCGGCTTCATAGATGGGATGGTGATGTAGAAGATTTCCTGCCAGCGACTGCTCATCCCGTCTATTGCCGCCGCCTCGTAGAGTTCGGGGTTGATGTCCAGGATGCCGGCCAGCATGGCCAGGAAACCCACACCCATACTGCTCCACAGAGTGACCACAATCATAATCGGCATTAGAAACTGAGGGGATTGCAACCACTGGACCGGTTCCTGGATAACTCCCAGATTGAGCAGAAAACTGTTCAGATAGCCATTCTGATCGCCGCTGAAGAGCGTCTGCCAGACAACGGCCATCGTCACCGCGGAGGTCATGGAGGGGGAATACAGAATCAGAGCGAGCACCGTCCGGGGCAGGCGGGGCAGTTGGGCCAGCATCCAGGCCAGCAGAAAGGCCAGCGCGTACCCGCCCGGCCCCACAATCACGGCGAACTCAATCGTGTTGGGCAGGACGTATTTCATAAAGATGTCGTCCTGCGTCAGCAGGGTGATGTAATTGCGCAGGCCGATGAGCCGGGGAAACTGGATGGTGTCAAAGTAGGTGAACGAAAGCAGGGCCGCCACCGCGACCGGAATGACGATGAAGGCGACAAACAGGACAGCGTACGGTGAGACAAAAGCATACGCGCTGCCTTCCTGGTTCAACCAGTTGCGGAATCGGTTTAGCAGGATCATCTCTTCTCCGCTTCCTCCATCCACTGAAGAACCGTCTCTATAGTGGGGACCTTAATTTCGCGAACTGGTACACCGTTGTGGGTGTAGCCCAGTTCCTCCATCTTGCGGGCCATCTCGCGGTTGATGGTCAGGATGGCAGCGTCAATCGCCACGCGCGGGTTCACGCCGTCAAAGACGATGCGGTTCCACGCGTTGCTTAACTCCCGCTCCTGCATATACGTGCCCGGCAATCGGACCGGTTGCCGCATCCACTCCCACTGCTTCAGGATAACTTCCTTGTGCTCCTCCGGGATGGGCAGGGCGCGGAAGGCCTCCACATTGGCGGTGTACCACAGGTATTCTGGTCCGTAGTTCATAATAAGTTGACGGCTGAATTCGGCCTGCGTCTCGGTGGACATCCACCACTTCAGAAATTCCCACGATTCCTGCGGCTTTTCAGTGTCGGCCAGGATGATGCAGGTCTGGGCCGAACCGGTGGCGTAGCGGTACTGCGAACCGTTGGGCAGGACGGTGGCCGGATAGAGGGCTATCCCCCACAGACCCGCTATCTCCGGGGCGGCAATCTGCAACTTGATGTACGTCTCCGCGTTGGAGATGCCCACCGGCAGGTCACCGTTGCGGAAACTGTCGTAGAAACTGACGACGGTGAGCGGCATCCCGTAGACGGTGAACTGTTCGGCCATAAACTGAAGGCCCCGGATCGCTTCCTGGCTGCCCAGGCCTGTGTGGAGGCCGTCCGACGTATAGAGTTCGCCGCCGAAATTCCAGATGTACGGCGCAGTGACCAGATAGCCCTTCAGCCCGCTGCCGGTGGAGAGCGGAGTGTAATAGTTCATACCGTAGCGCTGGAGGTCTGGCAGAATCGCGATGACCTCGTCCCAGGTCTCGGGAACCGGGAGCCCCAGCCGCTCCAGAATGTCCCGCCGGTAGAAGGTCACCCAGAAATCCTGCGTCTCCGGGATGGCGTAGACTGAGTCATTGATGATGTATTCCAGGAGTGCGCCGGGCGAATAGATGCGGATGAAGGAATCAAAATCCTCAAAGGAGCGCAGGTCATAGAGGGCACCGCGCAGGGCCAGTTCAAAGGGGATGTTGGTGCTGATGCCCAGCGCCACGTCGGGCGCAATGCCCGCCGCAATCGCCAGGGCCAGTTTGGCCTCGTTGGGCATCAGCGAAAACTTGACCCGAATGCCCGTCCGGGGCGTGAACGTCTGATCCGCCATCTGTTGCATCAGATCCACATACTGGCGTGGACGGTTCACCCAGACCTCTATCTCATCCCTGGCCGCTCCGATGGAGAGATAGGGGCTTTGCCGGAAGGAGTGGACGAACCGCTTGACGTTCTCGCTCAGCGCTTTTCCGGCGGGAATCCGGGGCTGGGTCGGCGTGATGTCCGGCGAATGGACGTAGATTTTATCCAGCATAAGGGGCTGTTGCTGCAGGGCTGAAAGGACACTACCCAGCAACTGGGACGCCGACTGAGGCCCTTCCGAGAGGCGGTTCATCCGCACCGGGATTTTGTTCGGGTTCGCCTGCAATAGCCGGATGTTCTCCAGGGCTATCTGGTAGTTCATAATTTCCTGCGAGTTCATCCCATTATTGACGGCCTGCAGGGCGGCCTTATCGGCGGCGATTTTGTCGGCGATGGTCGCCAGCCGGCCCTCAATATCCGGGATGTACTCGGCAATCTCCCACTCCCGGTACCGGTCCACCTGGTTGCCCGTCAACCGCTTGATTTCCAGCGCCAGGTCGTTGATATCCAGGATGGACTGGCGAATGTTGGCGATGGCGGTGTCGTAGGGGGAGGTGGTGGCTTCCAAGCCGATGACATTCCGCCCGGCGCGAAGATAGACGCGATACGGCAGAGTGACGTTCCGCCACCCGGCAGAGTACGTGAAGGGCACCGCATGGAATTCGTCAAAGGGGACGGCGCCGTTGACGGTGATGCGCCGGAAAACGGTGAAGTTGGGGCGCGTATCCTGCAGGATGCGCAGGGTTAGCAGATACATCCCGTCCTGGGGCACTTCCACTTCGTAGTACAGCGCGCTCCCGCTCTGTTTCCACGAATCTCCGCCTATGGTGTTGAGGATCAGGCGGTACGTGTCGTAAGGGGTCACGTCCAGACTGCGGCTGTAGATGGGACGGATGGAAGGGTCATTTTTGAAGGACGGCCATTCGGCCTCCATTTCCACCAACACGCCCGACGCATCCGGGGCCGGTGTCCGGGCCAGGTATTGGTCGTGCGAGGGTTCTGGCGAAAAGGGCCGCAGGTAGACGCTTCCCAGCAGGAGCGTCTCGCGGGTGAGCGTAAACTCAAACTCGTGCTCGCCGCGCGTCAGGTGGACAGTCAGGGGGTACTTGCGGCTGAAATTCACATCCCGCAGGAAGACCTCGGTCCATCGCGCCAGGCGCACCGGTGGGGCAGGAATCTGGTGGCCGTAGCGGTTCAGGGGAAACTGGTCGGTCGCGCTGCGGTAGTAGAGGGGAAAGAGGATGCGACGGGCGTCCTCAACCGGAAGGGCGCCGTCCACAAACAGTTGGCCCTCCGGCTGGATGAACAGGACCTCCTCCGGCGCAGCGGCATCAAAGGAGATGGTGTAATCACCATCGGCTTCTATTCGGACGGAGAACCGGACCCGGTCACCCTTCTCCAGCCGGACGCAAGGTTTGCCGTATTGGAGCGCGAGGGGGTCGTTCGCCAGGGGCAGGCCGAACGCGTCGGCGCGAACCTCCAGGGTGTCCTCTCCCGTACCGGATGGAGATGGGAGAACGGCGGAGGGGGACGGGCGAGGATTCTCCGGAGGGACACCGGACCCCGAGAGCGGACCGGTCAGACTGCCGATGACCAGAACAAACAGGAAGAACCGGGGAACACTGCCCTTCACGGTATGCTGGCCTCAGGGAGAACGGCGGGGTTTTGCGGCGGGCGGCTTCGCC
>DAOTWK010000479.1:0-9089 GCA_034435815.1 Anaerolineae bacterium
CAGCAAAAGCGGAGGCATTTGGGCCACTGGCCATTCCGCCGCGAGGGGTGCTCGCGAAGCAGAGTGCCCGGGCCTGCATGCAGAGAGAAAGGAGGCAATAAGTATGGCGTTCAATGTAGTGTTTGTTGCACATGCTCCCGATGCGGAGCCGGAGAAGCACAGGTGTTTGATCGAAACCCCCAAATACAGACTGCATGTCAGGGTGGTCCTTAGCCAGGCTCAAGCACTGGAAATATGTCAGGAACTTGCTAAAAGGGAGGGCATTCATGCAATTCTCCTTTGTCCAGGGTTCACCCATATGGACATCGCGGAATTGGCAGAGGCAGTCGGGGAGGGTGTGGGCATTTTTGTAGCCAGAGGGGATGCCCCAAGCAACAGAGTTGTAGCAGAGGTAATGGAAAAAGAAGGCTGGTTTGCGAGGTAAGCGGGAGAGTAAGGCTCCCTCGGCCTCCAACCTGCTAGCCTCAAGGCGGGGGCAGCCCAGGGGCCCGGTATTGCATTTCGCGGCGCGGGGGGAAGCACCCGCTGTTAGCCACACATCCTTGTAATGTCTCTTTATCTGCGGAGGAGCAAGATGAAACACCAAGAAGAAAGTCGGCTAAGAGAGTTTCTGATTTTTGCGGGGAAAGTGGCACTTGTGCATACTGTGACCTATTTCGTGTTTGGTCTGATTATGTCCAACCTGTTTGACTATGGGAGGCTTTTTCAGCAGGAAATCATCAGAGACTTTATGCGCCCTATTGATTCCTCATCTGCATTTCTCGGGCCTCTTGTGCAGCCCATAAGAGGACTTCTCTTTGCGCTTGGGTTATGGCCTATCCGCAGAACAATCGTGGAGAGCAGGCGGGGGTGGCTCATTCTGTGGGGCATATTTGTTATATTTGGCATTCTGGGCACTCCCGCGGCGGCCCCATCTTCGCTGGAAGGTGTGATTTACTCCAAACTGCCCCTCTGGTATCACCTGATCGGATTGCCAGAAATCTTGCTGCAAACATTGACTTTCTCCCTGATACTGGTCTGGTGGGAAAGGAGGCGATACCAACCAGGCCAACCCCTCAGGAAAAGTGCCCTATGGGCTGACATTCTGAAGGCCATGATGATCGCGTGTTTTGCCTACATGGGTTATGCTGTCGGCAGCATTCTGAGCGCTATCATTGTGAAAGCAAACATTGACATGGAAACTGCCGCCGCTGACTGGAAGACGCAGATGATGTTCGTCGTTGCGTTTATCTTCAACGTCATTCTCATCTTGCTGGTATCCCGGAGATGGATGACCCATAAAATTGCATTGTGGCAGGTTTTTCTCCTGTTCTGGCTCGTTGATACAGTAGTACCGCTGGGCTATCAATTGATTTTCCTGTCGCCGATGCCGCTACCTCTCGCTATTCTGATCGGCTTCTTTCCTGCACTGGTGATTGCAATCGGCATCCGAATTGGTTACAGAAGAAGTGCCGCTACAAGTTAATGTGCCGCGATGACGCCGATAACGGGCCGTATCTGCCAAGAGCATGCACCACCAACCCACCGAGGTGATCTCAGGACAAAGAAACCTTGCGCTGGAGGGAGATGAAGTATGAACACAGCAGGGTTATGGCCCATAGCACTGGAAGCGCTTCATTAAAACTACCCGTCGCCCCACACACCAATATCAACCCGGCCTGGACGCTCTCTTCCGGCCATGCGGTGGCCGCTATTATGGTCAACCTTCAGGGGAAGGAAAAAGATGTTCTTGATACGAGACGCAACAGTTGAAGATGCGGGGGGGATTGCGAAAGTGCACATTGAAACTTGGAGAAGCGCTTATGCGGGAATTCTCCCCTCTGAATATCTGGACAGGCTTTCCTGGGAAGAGGATGCCCGTCGTTTACAAGAATATCTCAAAAATATGGGGCCCGAGTACTTTCTCTTGGTAGCAGAGACACCAGGAGAGATTGTGGGGTTTTCCAGCGGCGGGCCGGAGCGCAGCGGAGACAAGGTATATCGCGGGGAGATATATGCCCTTTATGTCTTGCCTGCTTATCAGAAGCAGGGCATTGGTCGGAGGCTGGTGGGGGCATCTGCCCGAAGACTTCTTCAGGCCGGTGCAGGTAATTTGCTGGTCTGGGTGCTTTCCGCCAATCCCTCCCGGCAGTTCTATGAGAGACTCGGAGGGCAACGGGTGCGGGAGAGAGAAATTGAGATTGGCGGGGTCTCGCTACCCGAGGTGGGTTACGGGTGGTCCAACCTTGAAGTACTGGCGAGTATGGATATGGAGAAGACATCCGGCCTGCCATGAAACGCCTGGGGGCCAGGGGGTAGGGCAATGGCTCGGGCAAATTACCCCAACCAACAAAAAGAGGCGACCCCTTCGGGTCGCCTCTTTTCTCTACCCCACTCTATATCAGTCCATCATCTCGTCTTCTTCGTCGTCCCCTTCGTCCTCTTCCACATCCTCGTATCCGTATTCTTCATCCTCATCCAGGAGATCCGGGGTGACCGTCACGAGGTCTTCGCTTTCCTCTCCGACCATCAACTTCTCCAGTTCCAGTTCCTCCTCCAGCGCGGCCAGTTCCTCTTCCAGGCCCTCCTCCTTCGGGGCCAGTAAGGGCAAAGGCGGAGCGGGCAAAACAGCCGGTCGCAGCGGGACGCCCTCATAAGACGGAATGGGACCGTCGGAATCCGGCGAATCGCCCCGGTAGCCAGTGCCCGCCGGAATCAACTTCCCGATGATGACGTTCTCTTTCAGGCCGTAGAGCATATCCCGCTGGCCTTCCACCGCCGCCTTCGCCAGGACCCGAATGGTGTGCTGGAAGGATGCGGCGGAGAGGAAACTATCCGTCGCCAAAGCGGCCTTGGTCACCCCCAAGAGAACGGCCCGCGCTTTTGCGGGCTGCTTCCCTTCGGCAATGGCCCGACGGTTGATCTCCTGCAATGCCAGCCGGTCCACCAGATCGCCAGGCAGGAGGTCCGTATCGCCAGGGTCTACCACCTGCATCTTCCCCAGCATCTTGCGGATGATGACCTCAAAGTGCTTGTCGTTGATGTTGACGCCCTGAGAGCGATAGACCTTCTGGACCTCGGAGAGGATGTACATCTGCGTCGCTTCCCGGCCGAGGACCTGCAGGATGCGGTGGGGGTTGCGGGAACCCTCCGCCAGTTGCGTGCCTGCTTTAATGTACTGTCCCTCTGCCACCAGTAGCCGGACGGCAGGCGGGATTTCGTACTCCCGCTCATCCCGCCGCTCGTAGGTCACCCGGACCCGGCGGCCGTCCCGGTGGACGGTGCCCCGACGGCGGGCCAGAATCTGCTCCCCGGGCTCCTCTTCCGTCCCCTGGCGGGCAACCGGCTCCCCAGCGTTGACCACGTCCCCGTCCGACACCAGAACCGTCCAGCCCTCCGGGACGGTGTACTCATCGGTCAGCGTCTCGCTCTTGGAGACAATCACCCGTCGGCGGCCGTCCTCGCGGACGATGTGGACGATGCCGTCAATATCCGAGATTTCGGCCTCGCCCTTGGGGTGCTTGCGGGCCTCAAAGAGTTCCTCCACGCGCGGCAGACCGGTGGTGATGTCACCGCCTGCGGCGACGCCGCCAGTGTGGAAGGTCCGCAGGGTCAACTGGGTGCCCGGCTCACCGATGGACTGGGCCGCGATGATGCCGACCGCCGTCCCGATGTGGACCAGGGTGCCCCGGCCCAGGTCTCGCCCATAGCAGAGGGCGCAGATGCCCCGCTGCAGGCCACAGGTCATCGGCGAACGGACGTACACCTCGTTGATGCCAGCGGCATCTATGGCCTCCACCACTTCTTCATCAATCTCCTCGTTGCGGCCGACGATGACTTCCCCGGTCTGCGGGTGGACGACAGGCGCGGCGGCGATGCGGCCCACCAGCCGCTCCGCCAAGGTCTGCCCGCCCACGTCATCGTCCCGACGAATCCAGATGCCGCTGCGGGTGCCGCAGTCGTGGGCGTTGATAATGACGTCCTGCACCACGTCTACCAGACGGCGGGTCAGATACCCGGCGTCGGCGGTGCGCAGGGCCGTATCCGCCAGACCCTTACGGGAACCATGCGTGCTGATGAAGTACTCCAGCGTGGTCAATCCTTCCCGCAGGTTGGAGCGGATGGGCAGCGGGATGATGCGGCCGGACGGGTCGGCCATAAGGCCGCGCATACCGGCCAACTGGGAGATGGGCCCGAAGCCGCCCTTGGAGGCGCCGGACTGGGCCATTATTGCCACCGGACCCTCGGGGTCCAGCGCGCGAGAGACCGCTTTGGAGACTTCATCGCGAGCCCGGCTCCAGAGGTCAATGGTGCGGGCGTATTGCTCTTCGGAGGTCAGCAAGCCCCGCTGATACTGCCGTTCCACCTCCGCCACCTGAGCCGTCGCTTCCTCCAGGATGCGGGACTTCTCCGTCGGAATGGTCAGGTCAGTAGCAGCGATGGTCACGCCGGAGCGCGTGGCGTAATGGAAGCCGACGCTCTTGATACGGTCCACCACCTCGGTAGTCCGCCCCTCCCCCAGGCGACGGTAGCAGAGGGCCACCAGGTCCTGCAGTTTCCCCTTGTCCAGCGGTTCGTTGACAAACCGGAGTTCGTCCGGCAGAATGCGGTTGAAGAGACAGCGGCCCACCGTCGTCTCCACCGGTTGGGGCGGCGGAGGCTGACGGTCATAAACCTGCCGGACCCGGATGCGAGCGTGGATTTCCACATAACCTAACAGATAGGCTGTCTCCACCTCGTCCAGGTCGGCGAAGTACTTGCCGTCGCCCCGATGCGGCCCCTTCGTCTCCATCGTCAGGTAGTAGATGCCCAGGCACATGTCCTTGGTCGGCCCGACGATGGGCTGGCCATCGGCGGGCTTGAGGAGGTTGCGGGTCGCCAGCATCAGCCGGCGCGCTTCCTGCACCGCCATGTCGGAAAGCGGGACATGGACCGCCATCTGGTCCCCGTCAAAGTCGGCGTTGAAGGCCACGCAGACCAGTGGGTGAATCTGGATGGCCTTCCCCTCCACCAGAACCGGCTCAAAGGCCTGGATGCCCAGCCGGTGCAGGGTCGGAGCACGGTTGAGGAGAACCGGTCGGTCCTTGATGACCTCCTCCAGAATCTCCCAGACCTCGGGCCGCTGCCGTTCAATGAACCGGCGGGCCGCCTTGACATTGCTGACGTAGTTGTACTCCACCAGTTTGCTGATGACAAAGGGCTTGTAGAGTTCCAGTGCCATCTCCTTCGGGAGGCCGCACTGGTGGAGTTTCAGTTGCGGGCCGATGACGATGACGGAGCGGCCGGAGTAGTCCACCCGCTTGCCCAGGAGGTTGCGGCGGAAGCGGCCCTTCTTCCCCCGGAGCATGTCGCTGAGGGACTTCAATTGCCGCTGGCCCCGGCGGGAGAGTGCCTTGCCCCGCTGACTGTTGTCAATGAGGCTATCCACCGCCTCCTGGAGCATGCGCTTCTCGTTGCGGATAATGACGTCGGGCGCGCCCAGTTCTATCAGCCGCTTCAGCCGGTTATTGCGGTTGATGACGCGGCGGTAGAGGTCATTGAGGTCGGAGGTGGCGAACCGTCCACCGTCCAGTTGCACCATCGGGCGCAGGTCCGGCGGGATGACGGGCAGGACGGTGAGAATCATCCACTCGGGGCGGTTGCCGCTCTTGCGCAACGCTTCCACCACCCGCAGGCGGCGAATGGCCTTCTTGCGTCGCTGCTTGGACGGGTCGTTGCGCGCCTCGTTCCACAACTCCTGGGCCATTTTGTCCAGGTCCATCCGGTGGAGAATCTCGTAGAAGGCCTCGGCCCCCATTCCGGCGCGGAAGACCTGTCCCCATTTGCTCTTCAGTTCCCGCAGGCGGGCTTCGGTGAGGAATTGAAGCGGAGCCAGGCTGAGGAGTTCTTCTTGCTCGTCCTCAAAGCGAGCGCGCAAACTCTCTACATCCCGGGCCAGTTGTCCCTGAATCTGCGCGATCTCGTCGGCGACCGACTCCTGCCAGTGCTGGAGTTCGGCCCGCAGCGGGGCCAGTTCCTGTTCCTCCTCAGCCCGCAGACGGCCTTCCAGATGCTCCAGTTCCTCCTGGATGAGGCGGCTCAGCAGGCCCAGGTGCTCCCGCCCAATCGTTTCTCCGGCCTCGGCGATGACGGCGCCCGTCGCCTTGAGGACAACAGGTGTACGGACAGCGGAGCCCTGGCGCTCCTCCAGGCGCTTCCGCAGGCTCTGCGCCTCTTTCATCAGCGCCTCGGTCTCGTTGTTAAGCCGCTCCTCAATCCGGGCATGAATAGCGGCCATTTCCGCCTCTATGCGGGCCCGCTCCTGGGCCAGCCGCTCCTGCAGCGTCGCGATGGCCGCGCTGGCCTTCTCCTCCAGTTCCCGCCGATGGTGATCGTACTCGTCCTTCAGCCGCCGCAGTGCTCGCTGGCGGGCTTCTTCGTCCACCGAGGTAATGACGTACTGGGCAAAATAGAGAACTCGGTCCAGGTTTCGGCGGGAGACATCCAGGAGAATACCGAGGATGCTGGGAGTCTGACGGGTGTACCAGATGTGGGCAACGGGAGCGGCCAGTTCAATATGCCCCATCCGCTCCCGGCGGACAGAGGAGCGAGTCACCTCTACACCGCACTTATCGCAGATGATGCCGCGATAGCGAATATTTTTGTACTTGCCGCAATAGCATTGCCAGTCCCGCGTGGGCCCGAAGATGGCCTCGCAGAAGAGACCATCCTTCTCCGGGCGCAGGCGGCGGTAGTTGATGGTCTCGGGCTTGGTCACCTCGCCGTACGACCAGGAGCGGATCTCCTCCGGCGAGGCCAGGCTGACACGCAGCGAAACAAAGTTCTGAATCTCAGCCGAATCGTCCAGATACTTCATGAACCTCCTCCGATCCCCTACGTTACCGGGGATAAACACAAACAAAGCGCTTGAGCCCCTGTCTCAGCGCTTGACGAAGATGGTCACAAGTTTACCAATACCTGCTGGAAAGTGGAAGTATTATAAACTCTTTTGAAGTTTTGTCAAGTTGGGCGCGAAAGGGTGCACGCATAATTTGTCAGTGAGTTGATCGGCAGGTCCCTCCAGGTGCAAAGGGGTTGTTAAGTCTCGTAGAGCCGTACCGACTCCACTCTTTCGCGGAGGCCCCCTGCCCCCTCCCCGTCGCCGTTTTCGCAGCGCGGGGAGGGGGGAGATATGGGGGGCGGGGGCGGCAGCGGGGCCGCCGCCCCCCTCCCTAACACCGCCATTTGGCACACCCTGCCTGACAAATTGTGTATGCACCCGCGCGAAAGATCGTTTTTATGGCAGCGGCTCACCGCCGCCATAAAAACTGATCGTGTGGGGAGCGCTTACGGCAGGATAACACGGGCGCCGAGCGGCGTGTGTTCCCGAATTCATCTCTCAAACCACTCCCGGTCCAGCACCTGGATCAGCAACGCCGCCCGATCGCTGCGCCGGTTGAGGATGTAGCGCGGTTCGCAAATTTTCTGGTAGCACCCCTCAAACGCCTGCTCCATCTCGGCCGAAGTGAGTTCCCGGCCTTCCACTTCTCCATCCGCCGACACATCGGCTCCTTCAACCGCCGCCAGCGGTACTCCCGATAATCTGCCACCAGCCGGTCTTCCCACCACTGGGTGGATGAGGACTCGCGCGGGCCCATTCCGCACCTCCCCGATTCCGAAGTGCCAGGCGCTTCAGAAAGCACCTGGCGTTTTCATCACACTACCAGCGCGTCGGCGATCAGGTCCACCGCACCTTTGACCTCCACGCCCAGGCCGTAGCGCTCGCTCAGGTCCGAAAGTTGCGTCTTGCAGTTCTCGCAGGTGGTGACCACCCAGCGGGCGCCGGTGCGCCGAACCTGCTCCACCTTGGGCTGGCCGGCCCTCATCCGAACCTCAAACATGTCCGGCTCGGCAATCATCCCGCCGCCCCCGCCGCAGCACCAGTTCAGTTCCCGGTTAGGGTTGAGTTCCCGGAAGTCGGTGGCGACGGCGCGGATGAGCATCCGCGGCTCCTCAAAGATACCCGCGTTCCGGCCCAGGTTGCAGGGGTCGTGATAGGTCATCGGCACATCAAAGGCGCCAGACTGGACCCGGATGCGCCCCTCCTGCAGGTACGAGGCGACCAGTTGCACTACGCTGACCCGCTGGATACCTTCTATCTCCTCTCCGAACCAGTGGTCCCAGAAGTTCAGCAAGGTCCGGGTGGCATGACCGCACTCCGCGTAGGCGATGACCTGCGCGCCCAGCCGCCGGGCTTCCTCCACAACCCAGTGGGCCGCCTGCTTCGCCCTCTCTATGTCGCCGACGAAGAAGGAATGGTTTGTGGCGGTGAACATACTCAGCGCCCAGGACTCTCCAGCAGCATGGAAGATTTTGGCCAGCGGGATGATAGCGTGCTCACCCACCACCGGCACGTAGAGGACGCGCGCCGGTTCGTCCACCGGAATCCGCAGGTCGGGGACGCCCCACTCCTGACGGATGCGCCCCTCCAGTTCCCGGACCTGGTCTACGTAGAACTCCTTGAGGGCCTCTATGATCTCCCCTTTGCTAACCTCGGCGTTGCCAATTTCGGCGACCATCTCCATCCCCATCCCTTCCTGGGCAAGAGCGTAGCGGCCCACATTCACCAGGAGCGCCGTATCCAGGTCAAAGGGACAGAAGACGGAGCACCGTCGGCAGCCGGTGCACTCCCAGAGCGCCTGCCGGAGTTCGGTCACCATCCGCTCGCTGGCCATACCGGTCTCCCGGTACCAGTCCAGGATGCCCTTCCGACCATTGCCGCCCTGCTGGAGCAGTTTCTTAACCAGCATCATCCGGTAGGCGGGGATGTGGGCCGGGTTGCCGGAGGTGACGTAGAAGTGGCAGGCGTCTATACAGGCCCCGCAGCGGACGCAGATGTCCTGATAATACTGGAGCGGGCGAGTGATGCGTTGGCGAATCGTATCCAGGAATTTCGTCAACATCGCGTCCTCCTAACTCCGGGCGACCATCTTAGAGAGCACCGAGCCGATGATATGGCTCAGTTTGCCAAAGGGGAAGTAGACCATCAGTACCTGGACCAGGGCGAAGTGCCAGATGAACGCGGGCCCTGTGCTCTCCGGGACCGGCGCCCAGCGGAAGGAAGCCAGTCC
>DAOTWK010000480.1:0-2239 GCA_034435815.1 Anaerolineae bacterium
GCCCAGGCGCGCGGGCTAAAGATAGAAGACGTCCTGTAGCGCGATACCGGTATCGGGATAGGTACGCCGCGCAGCGAAGGGATGCGCAGCCCACTGCGCGATCCGCCCATGCCTCGTGCCTTCAGACGGGGCCGGATTATTCATCGCGTCCACTCTACCCGGAGCCGGAATACTTCTGGCTGCAGTGACAAAGTCACTGCAGCCAGAAATATTTTTGTACCGAAAGGGTGATAGATGGTTTGCGGCGGCGGCCGAAGGCCGCCGCCCCTTCGCATCCTCTTCCCCCGCGCGCCGCGCTGTTTGCCAAACCGGGACTTTCTGATATAACAGGGGACACACAGGCAACCTTTCCGCTCCTGCAAAGTCGTACCGGTTAAAAGTCCCGAAAATTACCCTTCATTCTCTACCCGGAGTCTGAGAATGTCGCTGAAAGCATTGTTAGAGGCGATGCGTCCCAAACAGTGGGCGAAGAACATTTTCGTCTTTGCCCCGCTGGTCTTTGACCTGAAACTGTTCCACCCCGTCTATTTCGCTCGGACCCTTGCCGGTTTCTTTCTGCTGTGCATAATTTCGGGTGCCGTCTACCTGATCAACGACCTGGTGGATGCGGAGAAAGACCGCCAGCATCCGCGCAAACGGAATCGCCCCATCGCGTCTGGGCGACTTTCCCCACGACTGGCGCTGACGGCGGCCGTCCTTTTCCCCCTGATCAGCATCCCCCTCGGGTTCTGGCTGGATCCGCTCTTCGGCGCCATTCTGATGGCGTATTTTGTTTTACAGATTGCCTATTCCTTCGCCCTCAAGAATTCCGTCATCATTGACGCCATGGCGGTGGCGGCGGGGTTCGTCCTGCGGGTTGCCGCCGGTATCCCGCTGGTGGAGGCGGAGCGATTCTCGCCTTGGATTTACACGTGTATGGGGCTGTTGGCTCTCTTCATCAGTTTTAGCAAACGTCGCCACGAACTGACCCTCCTGAGAGAGAATGCCAACAGCCACCGGGAGAGCCTGGGGGAATATACCATCCCCCTCCTGGACCAGTTTATTCTCATCGTGACCGCTGCGACACTGGTGGCCTACACTCTCTACACCTTCTCTGCGCCCAACCTGCCACCGAACCATATGATGATGCTGACGGTGCCCTTTGTCCTCTACGCCGTCTTCCGATACCTGTATCTGGTCTACGCCAAAGGGTTGGGCGGGGAACCGGAGGAGATTGTCCTGCGGGACCGACCGCTGCAGGTCGGGGTACTGCTATGGGGACTGGCCGTCATCCTAATAATGTATCTGGGGTAAAAGAGACCGCTATCCGGGCCTCCGCTTCGGGCAAGGTCATCCTGCTGGGGGAGCATGCGGTGGTGTATGGGCGGCCAGCGATCGCCATTCCCCTGAGCAGGCTGCGCGCGACGGCCACCCTGACCCCTCACCCCGGCCCCTTCCACATCCAGGCCCCGGCGGTGGGGATAGATGCCCCTCTCTCCGACCTTCCTCCCGATCACCCGCTGGCGCGCATCGTCTATCTGACGGCGGAGCATATCCGTCGGCCTCTGCCAGACGCTCTCCTGCGAATAGAGTCCGATATCCCCGTTGCCTCGGGGCTGGGATCGGGGGCGGCGGTCTCCACCGCCATCGTCCGGGCGCTGGCCGCCTGGTACAGCGTTCCGGCGGACCCACCGGCCGTCTCCGCACTGGTGTACGAGGTGGAGCGCATTCACCACGGCACTCCCAGCGGGATAGATAATACCGTCATCGCCTATGAGCGGCCCGTCTACTTCGTCCGGGGGCAAACACCGGAGCCCCTGCCGGTGGGGGCGGTGCTACACCTGTTGGTGGCGGATAGCGGCATCCCCAGCCGGACCCGCGAGGTGGTGGGAGACGTCCGGCGACACTGGGAGGCGGAACCAACCCGCTATGAGATGCTTTTTGACCGAGTTGCCGAAGAAGTAGAGAAGGCCCGAGAGGCCATCGCCCGGGGCGATGCACAAGCGCTGGGAAAGCGAATGGACGCCAACCATGAACTCCTGCGGGAAATTGGCGTCTCTGCGCCCGCGCTGGACCGACTGGTGGAGGCCGCCCGGCGGGCCGGCGCGCTGGGGGCCAAACTCTCCGGCGCTGGACGGGGAGGCAACATCGTCGCGCTGGTGGACAAATCCACAACCGACAGAGTGAAAGAGGCGCTGAGAACAGCGGGCGCCGCCTACGTCTGGCGGACAGACGTAGAAACGTGCCCGGCACTTCCGGA
>DAOTWK010000481.1:0-2555 GCA_034435815.1 Anaerolineae bacterium
CCACACCGCAGCAGAAAACCCTGCGTGGCCTCATCCAACTGGCCAGCCGCCTCTTCCGGCTGCGGCTACCTACCATGTAGACGACAGACGTGCCTGGCACTTCCAAAAGTGCCAGGCACGTGAGCCGGAGGTAGACGACAGACGTGCCTGGCACCTCCAAAAGCACCAGGCACGTGAGCCGGAGTGTCCCCGATGTCCTACGAAATCTGGCGAATCAACGCACGAACTCAGGAATGGCGCCGCGAGCCCGTCCCTGAAGCCTGGCAGCGGCTGGGTGGACGCGGCCTGATCGCCCGCATCCTCCTGGAGGAAGTCCCACCGCCCAGTGACCCTCTGGGGCCGGATAACCATCTTATCTTCGCCCCAGGCCTCTTGGGCGGACATATGCTCTCCAGCGCCGACCGCGTCTCCGTGGGCGGCAAGGGCCCCCTGACCGGCACGGTCAAAGAGGCCAACGCAGGAGGGCGAACGGGGCTCGCCCTGGCCCGCCTGGGGATCAAAGCCCTGATCGTAGAGGACTGGGCTCCGGATAGCCGGTGGGTGCTCCATATCAGCGCCCAGGGCGTCCGTTTTGACCCCGCCGACGACCTCTCCGGCCTGGGGGTCTATGAGACGGCGGCCCGTCTGCTGGAGCGGTATGGCAGAAACATCGCCGCCGCCATCATCGGCCCCGCCGGGGAGCGCCGGATGCGGGCCGCCGCCATCCTCCACCTGGATAAAGACGGAGTCCCCGGGCGAGCCAGCGCTCGCGGCGGGCTGGGAGCACTGATGGGCTCGCGCGGCCTTAAAGCCATTGTGGTGGATAGCCAGGGCGGCTCACCGCCGCCTCTCGCCGACCCCGAGGCCTTCCGTTCGTTGCAGAAACGGTACAACCAGGCCCTGCTGGCCCACCCCCAGACCCACACTTACCACGACTATGGCACTCCGGCCATGGTCGCCATGTGCAACGCCTTTGGTGGCCTTCCGACCCGGGGTTTCTCGCAGGGGCAGTTTGAGGGCGCCGACCGTATCGGTGGTGAGGCCCTCCGGGAGATGATTCTGACGCGGGGCGGCGAAGGAGACCCGTCCCATGCCTGTATGTCCGGCTGTATCATCTGCTGTTCCAACGTGGTGCCCGACGCCCAGGGCCGGACTATCGTCTCACCGCTGGAATACGAGACTATTGCCCTGATGGGCTCCAACCTGGGGCTGGATGATCTGGAGACTATCGCCCGTCTGAACTGGCACGCCAACGACATCGGCGTAGACACCATTGAGGTCGGCGCGGCGCTGGGGGTAGCTGCCCGGGGCGGCATCTGGTCTTTCGGAGATGGCGCGGCGGCGCTCCGGTTGATGGACGAAATCCGCCGCGCTACCCCTCTGGGGCGCATCATCGGCAATGGGGCCGCCGCCACCGGGCGGGCTTTCGGCGTCCTCCAGGTACCGGCGGTCAAAGGCCAGGCTCTCCCCGCCTACGACCCCCGCGCCATCAAGGGCACCGGGGTGACCTATGCGACTTCCCCTCAGGGCGCCGATCACACCGCCGGCCTGACCATTCGGGCCAAAATTGACCATCTGAAACCCGAGGGCCAGGTCGCCGTCTCCCGCCGAGCCCAGATTGCGATGGCGGCGTACGACACGCTGGGCATCTGCATCTTCGCCGGATTCGGTCTTTCCACCGCGCCCGACCTGATCCCGGCCCTGCTCAACGCCCGCTACGGGTGGGAGGTGAGGGAGGATGCCCTGACCCGGCTGGGGGAGGAAACCCTCCGCCTGGAGCAGGCATTTAACCGACGGATCGGCTTCGGCCCGCCCGACAACCGGATTCCCGAGTGGATGACCTGGGAACCACTGCCACCCCACAACACAGTGTTTGACGTCCCGCCAGAAGAACTGGACGGGATTTTCGCTGACCTCGGCCCAACCGGTCGTTAAATGAAATGCACACCATCCCGGTCAACAGTATTGAGTTTGAATACGTCTATGTGGCTAACCAGCGCTGCTCCTGCGGGGGGTACTTCGCTGCCGTCCGGCAGGAACTGCGCCAGGGCCCGTCCGGTCCGGTAGACCACCTGATCGCTCGCTGCGAAGGGTGCGGGGCCGAGCGCCCTTTTGAATTTGACATCTGCTCCTTCTTCGGCCAGTGGGAAAAGTACGGCCGCTTCCGGCAGACGGACCAGCGGTTCCGGGAGGCTATGTCTCAACTGGGCGCAGGGAGGCTGGCGGAGGCGGAGGCGGCCCTACGGCAGGTGGTGGACGCCGAGGAGGGGGAACCGGCTTTCGCCTGGGGTCACTACCACCTGGGGTGTATCCTGCTGCTGAAGGGGCAGGCAGAGGAGGCCCGGTTCCACCTGGAGCGGGCGGCCGCTATTCAACCGCTGGAACCGGACATCCACGAGGCTCTGGCCTGTGCGCTGCAGGCAACCGGAGAGAAGGAGGCCGCCCGATCCCACCTTCAGGAGAGCGCGGCCCTGAGGGAGCGGTTCCCGCAAGAGTAGCGGAGGGTTAGCGGGGAGGGGGCGGCGAAGCCGCCCCCTCCCCGCTAACCCTCCGCTATTCTTGCGGGAACCGCTCCC
>DAOTWK010000482.1:0-1590 GCA_034435815.1 Anaerolineae bacterium
ATGGTCATCCGAGGGTTCAGGGAAGCGAACGGGTCCTGGAAGACCATCTGCATCCGGCGGCGCATGCGGCGCAGGGCCTCGCCCTTCAGGGCCGTCAGGTCGGTCCCGTCAAAAATCACCCGCCCGGCGGTGGGGCGGTAGAGAAGCAGGATTGTGCGGCCGGCGGTGGTTTTGCCGCAGCCGCTCTCCCCCACCAGCCCCAGGGTTTCTCCCCGGTAAATGTCAAAGGTGATGCCGTCCACAGCCTGCACCGCCCCCACCTGGCGCTGGATGAGGATGCCCCGGGTGATGGGAAAGTATTTTTTCAGATTTTCCACTCGGACCAGCACGTCGTTTCTGCTCATCCGTTGCCCCATTGAGGAAAATCGGGCCCCACCCTACACATCCACCCAGCAGGCCGCCTCGTGGTCGGGGCCGACAGGTCGGAGAGACGGTCGCTCATACCGACAGCGCTCCTGCACAAACGCGCACCGGGGCGCGAAAGGACATCCCTCAGGCAGGCGGAGCAGGTCCGGCGGCAACCCGCCGATCGTTGCCAGTCGGTCCCCGATGGAACGGTCCACCCGGGGGAGGGAACGCAGGAGCGCCAGCGTGTACGGATGGCGCGGGCTGCCGTAAATATCGTCCACCCGTCCCTTCTCCACAATGAAGCCCGCGTACATCACCAGCACCCGCTCCGCCAGACCGGCGATGATACCCAGGTCGTGGGTAATCCAGATGACAGACATCCCCAGTTGGTCCCGCAACCGCTTGACCAACTCTATAATCTGGGCCTGGATGGTGACGTCCAGCGCGGTGGTGGGCTCGTCGGCAATGAGAATGCTGGGGTTGCAGGCCAGGGCCATGGCAATCATTGCCCGCTGGCGCATGCCGCCGGAGAACTGGTGGGGATAGTCCTTGCAGCGCTCCGATGCATGGGGAATGCCCACCATCGTCAGCAGTTCCGCCGCCCGGGAATAGGCCTCTTTCCAGGACATCCCCATATGGGTGACCAGCGTCTCGGCAATCTGGCGCCCGATGGTCAGGACGGGGTTAAAGGCGGTCATCGGGTCCTGGAAGACCATCGCGATTTCTTTTCCCCGCACCTGCTCCATCTGCTCCTCAGTCAATCGGAGCAGGTCCTCGCCTCGGTAGAGAGCCTGCCCGGCCTCAATCCGGCCCGGCGGCTCCTGGATGAGCCGCATCAGGGCCAGAACGCTGACGCTTTTACCGCATCCACTCTCGCCGACAATCCCCAGTGTCTCCCCCTCGCCCAGGGTGTAGGAGATGCCGTTGACGGCGTGGACGACGCCGTCCAGCGTGTAGAAGCGCACAGTGAGATCACGGACGTCCAGCAGAGGGGTCAACCTTCCTCCTCAGAATGACCGAATGACGGAATGACAAAATGACGGAATGACCAAATGACAGAATGAGAGGGTGCAATCATTTGTTGGAATTACCCCGAAAGGAGCGAACTCAGGTAGCACTGCATTGAATCGTGGTAAGACGCAGGGCGGGCTTTCAGCCCGCCGGTGATGGCCTGGAAAGGCCGTCCTACATCTGGGGGTTCTTGCATCCGTTAGAGCGCCGCCACGATTCCCTGCAGACCTA
>DAOTWK010000483.1:0-2479 GCA_034435815.1 Anaerolineae bacterium
GGCGGGCGGCCTCCTCAAAGGCCAGTTTGTGAGCGCGCGCGACCGCAGGGATGTCCTCCCGGATCAATGTGGCGGGCAGGCCCCACTCCCGGGCCAGGTCGGCGACGAAGGCGGCGTCGGCGTCCGCGTCCGCGCCGCGCGCGCCGTGGTGGAGATGGGCCACGTGCAGTTGCAGCCGGTACTCCTCTTGCAGGTGCAGCAGCAGGTGGAGCAGGCAGAGAGAGTCCGGCCCGCCGGAGACGCCTACCACCACCCCATCGCCGACGCTCAGCAGGTCGTGGCGGCGGATGAATTCCCGAACCTGGCGCAACAGGTCTGATGGCACGCTATCGCTATCCAGAAAGTCGCGAGGGGTGGGGACACGGATGAACACGGAGGATCGCAAGTCGCAGGTCGCAACTTGCAAATTCGTAACAAATCCGTGCTGTTTCGTGTTTTTCCGTGTCCTACGGGGTCACCACTTTATAGACTCGGTCGCCGGGGCGGGCGCGAAAGGCGGCACGGATGCCCACCTGGTCGCCTGGGCCGGCTTCGGCGATGTCTTGATGCCAGGCCTGCATGGAGGTGACCCGCTGGGTGAAGTCGGTAGTGTGGCCGCGCACGCGGATGGTGTCGCCGACGGCCAGCCGCCCGGTGAGCGTCACGCCCATGACGCTGATCTTATCGTACCAGTGGGAGACTCGCCCGACCAGTTCCTCTACCGGTTGTTCGTCCATGCTCCGTTTCCTCCTTCCCAGAGAGCGGACTTCAGGTATGCTTCCATAAATGCATCCAGTTCTCCGTCCAGCACGGCCTGAGTGTTGCCGGTCTCGTAGCCGGTGCGGTGGTCCTTGACCATTTGGTAGGGATGGAGGACGTAGGAGCGAATCTGGTTGCCCCAGGCCGCCTCAACGTGCTGGCCCTTCAGTTCCGCCAGTTCCTGCTGTCGCTTTTTCTCCTCTATCTCCATTAAGCGGGCCCGCAGAACTCGCAGGGCCGTCTCCCGGTTCTGGGTCTGGGAGCGTTCGTTCTGGCAGGTGACGACGATTCCAGTGGGAAGGTGGGTGATGCGGACGGCGGTCTCGTTTTTCTGCACGTGCTGACCGCCCGCGCTGGAAGAGCGGAAGGTCTCAATCTTCAGGTCATCCGGGTTGATGTGGACGCTGGCCGCCTCCGGCAGGTCGGGCCAGACCTCCACCAGGGCGAAGGAGGTATGGCGGCGATGGGCGGCGTCAAAGGGGGAGAGGCGCACCAGCCGATGGACGCCCCGCTCGGCCCGCAGATAGCCGTAGGCGTAGGGCCCGGAGACGGCGACAGTAGCCCGTTTGATGCCGGCCTCCTCTCCGTAGAGCCGGTCCACCAGGTCGGTCTTATAGCCGTGGGATTCGGCCCAACGCAGGTACATGCGCAGGAGCATCTCAGCGAAGTCCTGCGCATCGGTGCCGCCGGCTCCAGCGTGGATGGCCAGGAAGGCATCATTCCGGTCGTAGGGGCCGGAGAATAGGAGGCGAAACTCCAGTCTTTCCAGTCGGTTTTCTATCTCCTCCGCTTCGCGTTGCAGTTCCTCTATCAGGCTTTCGTCGCCCAGCGCGGCCAGTTCCAGGGCATCGGCGACCCGGTGTTCCAGGGCGACCCAGGGCTCCAACTCGTCGCGCAGGTCAGAGAGGCGCTGCATGACCTGCTGGGCGGCCTCGGGGTCATCCCAGAAGTCCGGCGCTGCGGCTTGCTCCTCCAGACGGGCGATTTCCTGCTCCTTGCCGTCCAGGTCAAAGCCGCCTCCGAATGTCTTGGAGTCGGGCCTGCAGGGCTAAAAGACGACCTTGCAATTCATCCATTAACTGGTTTCTCCCTCCAGATGGGATGTGCAGTACGGGCAGCGGGTGGCCTTCAGCGGGATGGTGGAGAAGCAGTACGGGCATTCCTTCGTCATCGGCGCGGCCGGCGCGGTCTCCCTGGCCTTCCGCAGGCGATTCATCGGGCGGACAATGAAGAAGAAGACCGCTGCCGCCACAATGATGAAGTTCAGCACCGTGTTGATGAAGACACCATAGTTGATGGTCGGCGCGCCCGCTGCCTGGGCCTCCGCCAGGCTGGCGTATCGGCCCGACAGGCTGATGAAGAGATTGGAGAAGTCCACTTTGCCCAGAAGGAAGCCGATGGGCGGCATCAGAATGTCGTTGACCAGAGATGAGACGACGCTGCCAAAGGCGGCACCGATGATGATGCCAATGGCCATATCCAGGACGTTTCCTCGCAGGGCGAATTCTTTGAACTCCTTTAGCATTGTGATCTCCTTTTAACTATGGCTGAAATGCACCAATTATGATAACACAAAACCGCGATTTGCGCCAAACACTGGTTGCCCTTCCAATCGTCAGGATTGTAGGGAGGTGAGCCTTCATCGCAAATCCGGCAGTGGCGTTTTGCATGGTGGGTTGTGCCTCTTATTATCTTCCTGTCTCCCTTCAAAGAAGAGGGGTTTTGCGGCGGCCGAAGGCCG
>DAOTWK010000484.1:0-2403 GCA_034435815.1 Anaerolineae bacterium
GGGTGAGGAGGCACTTCGCGGCCCCGTAACTGTCCCCTCCTGCGGTGGGTCGCCGACGGTGTGCGACGGAGCCAGCGGGCGGGGCCGGGCCGCTCGCCTTACGCCAGGCGGCGATTCACCTTTCAGCCCAATGATGCTAACTTTCCGTGTCGCACAGGCTGTTGGCCTGCATCCAGCAGGCCTGGCGGCCTGCGCGACTTCCGAAGACGCCTGCCCTTCAGCCGCCGATACCTGCGACCACCGTTGTGAAGACGGCCAGAAACCAGTGGATGAGGAATGGGTACAGAAATGACCGGGTCCGCCAGGCGATGTAGCCGAAGGCGGTCCCGCCGAAGATGCAACTGAGCGTCTCCAGTTCCGGCTTCCCGATATGGGCCAGGGTGAACGGCACCGCCTGCAGGAGCAGCGCCAGCGGCCCACAGGCCCGGTAGAGGGCGAAGAGGAGAAACCCCCGAAAGAAGAACTCCCACCCCAGCAGTTCCACCCCATCCGCCAGCCAGAAGAACCGCCCAGGCGCGGCGGCGCCATAGTACTCCCGAAACGAAGCGGTCCGGGCGACGACGGCCATCAGCGCCGCCAGCCCGGCGCATGCCCCCAGCGTCCACACCAGCCCTGCCCGCCAGTCCCCCAGCCGGACTCCGTAGCGGGCGGGGGATTCCCGGAAGACCACCAGGACGATGCCCAGGGGAATCAGTAGATAGAGCACGGTACGGGTCAGCAGTCGGTCTCCCCAGAAGATGTGGTAACTATCCACCACCAGAAGGAGCGTGGTGGCAACAACGGCCACAGCGGCCCGCCATGTCGCCCCGGCCGGCGGGGAAGGGTATTCATCGTCCATCCGTGCACCTCCAGATGCTTTGGCTTTTCCTGTGAACAGGGTTGGGGGACGGCGGTCCAAAGGCTGCCGTCCCCAAACCCCTCTCAGTACGGGAATCCCAGGGTGTGCCCTCCCGGCCCCAGGAGCAGGGCCAGTCTGGGCATATCGGTGTAGAGTTCAAACCCCCAGTTGAACAGCAGCAGGGCCATCAGGAGGACCGCGACCCCGCGCCGCCATTTCCCTGCTCTTACCCCATCGGCCGGACGGCGGAGGAAGGAGACGCCGCGCGCGGCCAGTACGGCCAGGAAAGGGACCAGGACCAGGTGGAGGCGCTCCTCCGCCAGAATCAGCATGTGCGGGAGGATGTAGCCCACCAGCAGGAGGACCATCAGCGCAACAGGACGCCGCCAGCGGTCAAAGACCAGACCCACGACGGCGGGCAAAGCGAGCAGGGCCAGCGGCACGCTGACCAGCAGCAGAGCCAGAATCAGCACCCACGCCGGAAGCGGGCCGAAGAAATCGTTGCTGTAGAAATAGACCAGCGCCCGTTTCTCCGTCCCCCAGAAGTAACCCAACTTCCGCACCATCAGGTAGGGGACCCGCGTCGGGTCGGCGCGGATGAAGTCCGCCACTGCCCGCAGTCCCTGCTCGTTCCGATCTGCGTCGTCCACAATGGTCAGCAGGTCCGAGGCGATGGCGGCGTCAAAGGTGCCGGTGGAGGCGGGGTGATACCCCAGGTACATCTGGTAGCCCAGGGAGGATTCCACAAACATCAGACGTCCGTGCAGGCGGGTGTTGCGCGCGGCCCAGGGGAGGGTTAAAGCAAGAACGCCAGCCAGGACCAGCAGGCCATTGCGCCATCCTGCGCGCCAGCCGCGCCCGGAGAAACCCGCCCAGGCCACCGCCATGAGCGCGAAGAGGAAGATGACCGAACGGGTCAGCGTCGCCAGTCCCAGAAGGAGACCTGCCAGAAGCCAGTGGCGGGCCCGGTTCGTCTCGTCGGCGCGCAGGAGCGCCAGGGCGGAGACCAGGACCAGGGGGAAGAAGAGGTTCTCCGTGACCAGTGCCAGGGGGTAGGCCAGCAGGATGGGATATGCGGCAACGGCCAGCGCGGCCCACCGCGCCCCTTTCTCCCCCAGCCCGTACCGCCGCCCCAGCGCGTACGTCATCGGGGCTAAGAGCGCTCCCAGCACTGCCTGCGCCAGCCGCGCCGCTGCGAAGCGGTGAGGGAGACCCGAGAGGGCATAGATCAGCGCCAGGAACGCCGGATACAGCGGCGGGCGGAACGAAGTCTCCACGCCGCGCGGGTCATAGGAGATGCTGGAAAGGTCCAGTTGGATGTACGGCTGGATGAGCGCCAGGTCCGGTTCGGCGTACCACCGGTACCCGTTCCCCGCCAGGATGCTGCGCGCCAGCATGTCGTACTGGAACATGTCGTCCAGGCCGATGCCCAGCGGCAGGGCCCAGAGGACGGGGACCAGCCGCAGGGCCAGGGCGAGGACGAAAACCCCCAGCGGGAAAGGGCCGATGCGGGGCCTCATCTTCGGACAAAACAACGTGCCAGGCACTTCCGGAAGTGCCTGGCA
>DAOTWK010000485.1:0-3739 GCA_034435815.1 Anaerolineae bacterium
TACGCCGTTCTGGGAGCCGGACGCCAGGGGACGGCGGCTGCCTACGATATGGCCCGCTGGGGGGGCGCCCGCCGCATCATTATGGCCGACCGGGATGTAGAGGCGGCCTGCCGCGCCGCCGAGCGGGTCAACCGTATGGTCGGCGCGATGGTTGCCGAACCGGCCCAGGTGGATGTGACCGACCTGGAGGCCGTGGAGCGGTTGCTCCGGGGCGTGGATGCCGCCCTCAGCGCGGTCCCGTATATCTACAATCTGGGCATCACCCAGGCCGCTATCCGGGCCCGCTGCTCTCTCTGCGACCTGGGTGGCAACACCGCCATCGTCCGCCAGCAGCATACCTTTCACGACCAGGCGCTGGCAGCGGGCGTCAGCGTCATCCCGGATTGCGGCCAAGTCCCCGGCCTGGGGACCACCCTCATCGTCTACGCGATGGAGTTGCTGGACCAGGCGGTGGACGTCTATATGTGGGACGGCGGCATTCCCCAGAATCCCCGTCCGCCCTTCAACTACCTGCTCACTTTCCACATCGCCGGGCTGACCAACGAATACGCCGAACCGGCCATCTTCCTGCGCAACTGGGAGATTGTGGAAGTGGAGCCGATGACGGAGCCGGAGACGGTGGAATTCCCGCCGCCCATCGGGACGCTGGAAGCCTTTGTCGCCGGGGGCGGCACCAGCACAATGCCCTGGACGTTTCAGGGCCGCCTGCGCACGCTGCAGAACAAGACTCTGCGCCACCCGGGCCACTTCGTCCAACTGCGCGCCTTCTACGACCTGGGCCTCTGGGACACCCGTCCCATCCGGGTGGGAGATGTGGAAGTGGTGCCCCGGGAGGTCTTCCATGCCCTCTTTGAGCCCAAAGTGACCTTCCCCGGGGATAAAGATACCGTCATCGTCCGCGTTCGGGCTGTGGGGAAAAAAGACGGTCGGGACGCCGAAGCGGTGGTGGAACTGATAGACCACTTTGACGAGGAGACAGGCTTCACCGCAATGGAGCGGGCCACCGGCTGGAGCGCGGCGATTGTCGCCGAGATGATGGCCGCCGGACGGACCCCGCGCGGGGCTGGCGGCGTGGAGACCTTCGTCCCGGCGCAGCCTTTTGTGGATGAGATGCGCCGCCGGGGTTTTAACGTCACCGAGCGGGTGGCGTTTCTGAGCAGATGACGGAGGGTGGGTTTGTCCGCTGACTTGCCGCTGCGGATAGAGGGGCTGACCTTTCGCTACCACATCCGGCCCGAACCGGCGCTGCAGGATGTCTCACTGACGCTGGAGCCGGGGGAGTTGCTGCTGGTTGCCGGGGCCAGTGGGTGCGGCAAGACGACGCTGATCCGTTGCATTAATGGTCTCATCCCCCGCACCTACCGGGGCGAACTGCAAGGCCGGATTCTCGTCTACGGGCGGGATGCCCGTTCTATGAGCATGGCCGAACTCTCTCAGCAGGTCGGCACCCTCCTGCAGGACCCGGAGCGGCAGATTGTGGGCAGTTTCGTCCTTAACGAGGTGGCGTTTGGGCTGGAGAATCTGGGGCTTCCGCGCGCGGAAATCCGGGCCCGGGTGGACGAAGTGCTGGCGTACCTGGGCATCTCCCACCTGCGAGATCGGGAGACCTTCCACCTTTCTGGCGGGGAGAAGCAGAAGGTGGCCCTGGCGGGCGTCCTGGCGATGCGACCCAGTATTTTGCTCCTAGATGAGCCACTGGCCAGTCTGGACCCCGTCAGCGCGCAGGAGGCGCTGGCCCTCTTCCGCCGCCTGGCCGATGAAGGGGTCGCGGTCATCCTGGTGGAGCATCGGGTGGAGGATGCCCTGAGCATTCGTCCCGACCGGGTGCTCTATCTGGAGGATGGCCGAATTGCCTACTACGGCCCCCCCGATCGGATGACCGATGCAGTGGACTACCGACAGGTCAAGTTGCCGGCCCCGCTGATTCTCCAGCGCGCGGCGGCGGCTCCGCCGCCTCGCTTTGAGCCCGCCATCCAGCCCAACGGGCGGAAGCCACTGGTCGTCTTTGAGGACGTCTCCTTTGCCTACGACGAGACGGGCCCCCTGGTCATTCAGGATGTGAATCTGACCATTCGTCAAGGGGACATCATCGCGCTGCTGGGCCCGAACGGCGCGGGGAAGACGACGCTGGTCAAACACGCCATCGGCCTGCTGAAGCCCCGGCGGGGGCGGGTGCTGGTGGAGGGTCAGGACACCCGGGAAATGAGTGTGGCTCAGGTCGCCCGCACACTGGGCTACGTTTTCCAGCACCCGGGCCACATGCTATTTGCTCCAACGGTGCGGGAGGAACTGGCCTTCGGCCCCCGCAACCTGGGATTCTCCCGGGAGGAGATAGACCAATCGGTAGCGCGAGCGGTGGAGATGGTCAACCTGCGGGGACTGGAGGAGTATCCGCCTCTGGCCCTCTCCTTCGGGCAACAGAAGCGGGTCAGCATCGCCGCCGTCCTGGCGATGCGCTCCCGGATTCTGGTGATGGATGAACCGACGGCGGGTCAGGATTACTGGAACTACATGACCTTTATGGACTCCATCCTTCAGGTGCCAGGTTTTGCGGCGGTCCTCTTCATCACTCACGACCTGGACCTAGCCATCTGTTACGCCAATCGGGTCGTCCTGATGGCGGAAGGGCGCATCGCGGCCGATGGCCCGCCCCCTGAGGTGCTCTCCGATATGGAATTGCTACGCCGGTGCCGCATCGTGCCGACTTCGCTCCTGCGGCTCAACCTGGAGTATCTACCCCGCACGGGGCGCTTTCTTCGGGCCGAGGCGCTGGCCCATTATGGGGTTTTCTAACCGCAGGGGACGCAGAGGGCGCAGAGGAAAGTAGCGCGGGATTTTGCGGCTTAACCAAGTTGCAACATCTCGCACTCCGCAGGCTAATGGTCTGCGCTGCCACCCGGAGCGTCCCATTTGTAAGAAAGGAGGTGGTAGTCGGGAGCACAGGTTCAATCGCCGTCTCACAACTCATATCGGCTGATTCCAGTAGATTCCAGAGGAGGAGGTTCTCTCATGGAGCGCAAAAAGTGGTACGCTTTCGGGACCCGTGAGGTCGTCTACTCCGCCCTGGGGGCGGCACTGTACGGCGTCCTCTCCTTCGCCACTAATATGCTGGCGCTGCCAGCGGCGGGCAACGTGGCCCTTCGGCCGGCCGTCTGTATCCCGATGTTCTTCGGCGTGGCCTTCGGCCCCTGGGTTGGCTTCATCACCGGCTTCCTGGGCAATATCATCGGAGACGCCCTTTCCGGCTGGGGCTTCTGGTTCTGGTGGGACCTGGGCAACGGCCTGATGGGGTTGATTCCGGGCTTTGCCGCCTCTATGATTACCGATTATCGGGCTACTCGCTCCTTCGTGATTGCTGACCTGTTTTCCGTCCTGGGGGTCATCGTCGGCATGGGGCTGGCCTCGCTTTCGGAGATGTGGGTCTCCGGGATTGACCTGAATACTGCCATCGTCGGCTACTTCGTTCCCGCCGCGCTCACCAACATCGTCAACGGGATCATCCTGGTGCCCATCCTGATGGTCGCCTATGCCGCTATTGTTGGCCGAACGGGCCGCTGAGGATTGAAGGTGACAGTCGCCGGAAAGGTGACTGTCACCTTCACAGGAGCGTCTCATGCTCATCTCCTGGCGATACCGGGAACGGAACACATTGATCCAGAAACTGGACCCCAGGGCCCGGTGGATTTTCCTCCTGGCGGTCATGTTCTCCGTCATCCAGTTCTGGGACATCCGTTTCCTG
>DAOTWK010000486.1:0-19517 GCA_034435815.1 Anaerolineae bacterium
CGGGGGCAAAGGGGTGGGGTGAGGACCGGAAAGAACACAGAACCTCAGATCCTCTCTTGTCAATTATCCTGAAAGGATTATAATAAGCATAGCGATATGCACAACAGATACACGCTGCCGATTTCAAGAAAGGAGTCCTATGCGAAAGTTGATCGGGTTTCTGGCCGGGTTGCTCTGTGGGGCTCTGGTCGGTGCGGTATTGGGGATTCTGCTGGCGCCGTACGGCGGGGCGGAATTGCGGGAGCGGATTCGCTCCGGAGTCCAGATGTTGATAGAAAAGGGGCAGGAGGCGGCCGCAGCCCGACGGGCTGAGCTGGAGGCGCAATTGGAGGCCTTTAAGCAGGGACGTCCTGTGGTCCTTCAGGAGTAGCCACTCCCCCGTCTGGAAACCCTTCAAGACCTCGCTCTGCATAGCGTCTCTTTAACAGGGCACAAAACACCCGGACATTGTACCGGCCCCATTGAGTTCCTCCCTCACTTCTCCCTCAAAACGGGAGAGGGTGGGGAAGAAGAGGGGGGTGAGGGCGGCGGCCCCGCGGGCCGATGCTCCCTAACCCCCTTATTATCTCCTTGTTTCAGGTAGACTACGGATAGAGTAAAATTATGGGCCTCTATGATGATGTGGCAAAAATATTAATCCCCGAAGACGTACTTCAGGCCCGGGTGCGCTCTCTGGCCGAAGAGATTAACCAACTGTATCGGGATGAGGATTTTCCCCTTCTCGTCTGTATCCTGAAGGGGGCTTTCGTTTTTCTGGCTGACCTGACCCGTCATCTGGCATTTCGCCACGAAGTGGATTTTATGGTGATCTCCTCCTACGGGAGTGGAACGGTGAGCAGCGGGGTGGTGCGTATTCTGCTGGACTTGGAGCGAAGCATAGAGGGGCGTCATGTGCTGATCGTAGAGGACATCATAGATACGGGCCGCACAATGGATTACATCACCCGCAACCTGCGTACCCGTCATCCCACCAGTCTCCGCATCTGTACCCTGCTGAGCAAGCCTTCCCGCCGTGAGATTAATGTTCCCCTGGATTTTGTCGGATTTGAGATCCCTGACGAGTTTGTCATTGGCTACGGGCTGGATTTTGCCGAAGCCTATCGGAATCTTCCTTTTATCGGTGTTTTAAAGCCGGAAGTGGTCCGGTAACAGGTGTCAGTTCCGATAGATTGGGGGGGATATATCGTCGTGCCACAATGGTCTGCTCTTCCCCTGTATTGGATTGGTATCGCGTTGCTGGCTATCGCTATAGGGGCTATCGGTATCAGCATCCTGCAGTTTCGTCATGCCCGGACGGCTCCTTATTACTTTATGCGGGAAGCGGCGCGACGGGGCGGTATTCGCTGGTTCCTGCTGGCGGTGGTGGCGCTGGTCCTGGGCGGAAGCACTTTCTACATTCATCAACGTTCACGGGCGACCATTCAGCCTCCCATTGGCGTGACGATGACAGTCTCGGTAGCGGTGCACTCTCCAACGGCAGCGGTTCCACCGTCGCCAACTGCGACCCGGACTCCTTCCCCATCGCCGATTCCGCCTTCGCCTACTGCTACTCCATCTCCGACGCCCACGCCCACTCCTTACCCGATGCCGGATACTGCCCGTTCCCCACTGCCCGGCGCCGTTCCAGCCCGTCCGGACGCCCGGATTGTCCTGGAGACTTTCGCGCTGGGAGTGGAGAATGGTCAGCCAGTCCAACCGGGATCTGAATTTGTCGCAGGGGATTTTCGGGTCTATGCCTTTATTCGCTATGAAGGGATGAGCCGGGGGGTTACCTGGACATATGGCTGGTACCGGGAGGGAGAATACCTGGATGGGAATACTTGCTTGTGGTGGACCCGATTGCCTGACTGTCCGTATATGGTCGGGGAAACGGGGCTCACATTTCTGTATTATCGCCGGCCGGAGGGCTACGACCCGGGCACATATGAGGTGCGCATCTGGATAGAGGATCGGTTCCAGGGTGCTTACCCTTTTGTCGTCGTCCCTGCCCGGTAGGATATATAGGACTCTTAGGGGATTGACATATCATAAGTGAATATATAAAATCTATATAGTAGAACAGGCGTTTTGATAGGGGGAGCGATGGCGAACCGTTTCAGGTTACATGTGGGAAAGATAGGGGTTCTGGTTGGGCTGGTGGTGCTTGTCTGGCTCGTCGCTCCTGTCGCTGCCTTGCCGAACGGGCAACCGGCCTTCCCGGAGGGGGAGTCGGAATACTTCCAATTGACTGGCCACTATGTCAAGGGCCCGTTTCTGGAGTTCTTCCGGAAATACGGCGGGAGCCGTATTTTCGGCTATCCTCAAACGGAAGTCTATTACGATTCCCGCCTGGGATTATGGGTGCAGTATTTTGACAACGTGCGGATGGAATGGCATCCGGGAAACCCGGCTCCCTATCGGGTCCAGTTGGGTCTATTGGGGGAGGAACTGGGACGAAGGACCCCACCTATTCCACCGGACCAGGCCCCGCGCGGGAATCCTTTCCAGCGGTATTTTCCGGAGACGGGCCACACGGTCTCTTACGCGTTTCTCACTTTCTATAACCAGAACGGGGGCCTGGATGTTTTTGGTTATCCAATCTCCGAGCCGTTGGTGGAGAATGGGCGGATTGTCCAGTATTTCCAGCGAACCCGTTTGGAATGGCATCCGGAACGACCGCGCGGGGACCGGGTCGTCGTCGGAGCGCTGGGGATGGCGTACATCCAAAAGTTCGGGGTGCCCGAGGAGTATCGGAGACCGCAGCCTCTTTCGGCCCGGCCTGCGACAATCGCCACTTCGGGGGAGAAGGTCAGTCTGCGGGCCTACGCCTTTGTCCGTTATCCCGTCACCGGTCGGGAGGGATACCAGACGGTCTATCTCTATGTGACCGATGCTGGCCGCCAGCCGATGAAAGGAGTTCAGGCGACGGCCAGGGTTTACTTCCCCGGCGAGTCGGCAGTTTACCCGATGAACGCCACCGATTCGCGGGGAATTTCCAGCCTGACGTTCTACTTCTCCGGGCTTCCGTCCGGACAGAAAATCTTGATAGAGGTCACCGTAAAGGCGGGCACCCAGTCCATTATGGTGCCGACCTCATTCGTAGTCTGGTACTGACCCCATTGTTTTCCCCTGGACCTGCGCAGATAGGCCAAGCTTTTCAGCCTATCCGGACGGCTTCTCCAGGCCGTCCGGCAGGATAGTGCGTAACCCCTGTTCCGGTTTCTCTGGTGTCTTCGGTGCTATGGGGATTTCTCACCAGCGCCGGATTCCTTGCTTTTTTCTCCTTCATCTTCCCAGCCAATAATCCATACGCAAAGCCCGGCCACGCCAATAGTAGCGATAATGAGCGCGGCCCACTGTCCGGGCAGCAGGCCCACATCGCGGGCAGACCAGACCAAAATGGCCACCATACCGATAGCCAGGACGATCCATGCTGTCAGCCGGGGGTGGCTCCGGACAAACGCGGTCAGTTTGGACATTGATCCTCCTTCCAGATATGGTTTCAATTATGGTGATTCAGACAGGCCGCAGGACCCGATCGGCCCGGAGTTGTTTCAGTACAACCTGATCCTGGAGCGGGTTGGCTTCCCGCGCCGCCTCCCGCCAGGCCCGGGGGAGACTGGCAATATCCTGGGGCTGGTAGCCGAAAGTTTCCCAAAACTGCAGAATCTCTGGCGGCGCGTTGGCTGGAATAATCAGAATAGCAGCCTCGCACATCAGTTCTTGGGCCGCTTCTTCCATCGCTGTCAGTAACGCCTGACCGACCGATAGGCTCAGACGGGCTGGAAAGATTAGAAAATCGGTCACCCGCACAACCAGGTTCTCCACCTGCCATCCCAGGAGCCCGACCATCTCCCCTTCCATTTCAGCCAGCAGGAAGCCGACGGTCCCGAACCGCTGCAGCACGTCTGAGGGCGTCACCGGTTTTGGGGGGCGTCCCCGGTTGACGAAAGCAGCGATTCGCTCTGCATCGGCCGGACGGGCACGCCGAATGCGAATTTGTGTTGGCTCCTCCATCGTCGTTGCCTTCTATGCGTATCTGGAGTGCGTGGCTTAATTATACCCGGTATTGGCTGTTTTTCCAAGTCCAGGAACGAAGATATCATTTCCGCGTCGGTTGCCAAATCTATCCCTTGATGGTATCATATCAGGCGTTGACTATACGGATACTGTTTGGAGGGATAAGCGTCGTGAGAAACATTGCGGTTATCGGCGTTGGATACGTCGGACTGGTCACCGGAGCCTGCTTTGCGGACCTGGGCAACCGGGTGACCTGCATGGACATGAACGAGGAGAAAATTGAGAAACTGAAGCAGGGTATAATACCCTTCTACGAGCCAGGTCTGGAGGAACTGGTGGAGCGAAACGTCCGCGCCGGACGCCTTTTCTTCACCACTTCCTACGCAGAGGCCATCCGCGACGCGGAGTTCGTCTTCATTGCAGTGGGGACGCCCGAAGGGGTGGATGGCGAGGCGGACCTGCGGTATGTGCGCGCGGCGGCTGAGGCTATCGCTGATGTCATGGACCATCCGCTCATCATCGTCAATAAGTCCACTGTGCCCGTGGGCACCGGGGACTGGGTGGCCGATATTATCCGGGCTCGCCGGGGCGATTCGGTCCCCTTTTCTGTCGTCTCTTGCCCCGAGTTCCTGCGGGAGGGCTCGGCCATTGGCGACTTCATGAACCCGGCCCGGGTCGTCTTGGGTTCCCTGGACCGAGACGCGGCGGAGAAAGTGGCACAACTCCACCTGCCGTTGCGGGCGCCCATCGTCATCACCGACCTGCGCACGGCGGAGATGATCAAGTACGCCTCTAATGCTTTCCTGGCGACCCGCATTTCCTTCATCAACGAGATCGCCGCGATCTGCGAGACCGTCGGCGCGGACGTCAAAGAGGTCGCCAACGGCATGGGCTACGACCCCCGCATCGGGCGGATGTTCCTGGACGCGGGAGTAGGATACGGCGGGTCCTGTTTCCCCAAAGACGTGAAGGCCCTGGCCCATATGGCCCTCAGCAACGGTTATCAGCCCCAGTTGCTTCAGGCGGTGATGAGCATCAATGCCTACCAGCGGCGGCTGGTGGTGAAGAAACTGCGGGACGCGCTGGGTTCGCTGGATGGTGCTCTGGTCGGACTGCTGGGCCTGGCCTTCAAGCCGAATACCGACGATATGCGCGAAGCGCCCTCTATAGACATCGCCCGCTACATTATCGCTGAGGGCGGAAAAGTGCGGGCCTACGACCCGGTAGCGATGGAGGTCGCCCGGCGCATACTCCCGGACGTGGAGATGGCTCCCGACCCCTACTCCCTGGCCGATGGCTGTGATGCCATTGTTATCGTTACTGACTGGAACGAGTTCAAAAACCTGGACCTGGAGCGGATTCGGAACCGGATGCGCCGCCCGGTGCTGGTGGATGGGCGGAACATCTACGACCCGGCCTTCGTCCGCTCGCTGGGCTTCGTCTATCGCGGCATTGGCCGGGGGTTTAACGGCGAAGGGGTCCAGACATAAGGACAGGGTTTTGCGGCGGATGGGATTTGGCGACGGCCAGAGGCCGTCGCCAAATCCCCGATGATCTCCCCCAAGATATGAACTCTCATCCCATTCTCCCTCTGGATGAACTCCTCCGCGTCCCCTGTGTGGACGAACTTTTTGACCTCTCGCCCGATGGGGTAGAGGTCGCTTTTTCCTGGAACCGCACCGGGCGGTGGGAGGTCTATCTGGTCCCGACCGACGGGAGCGCGCCGCCCCGTCCGGTCACCGAAGGGCCGGGGGCTAAACACGCCCCCCGCTGGTCCCCTGACGGCCGCTATCTGGCCTACGTCCTGGACCTGGACGGCAGCGAGCAGTACGACATCTGGCTCTACGAGCGGGGGACGGGCCGACACACCAATCTGACCCCCGAAACGCCCGACCTGATTAGTCCCTCATTTGCCTGGTCGCCCGACGGTCACCACATCGCGTTCATCTCCAACCGCTCTGGTCGGATGGATACGTACATCCTGCCGGTGGAGGGTGGGCCGGTTCGGCCTGTTCTGAGCCTTCTGTATTCCGACCTGGCGGTGGTCTGGTCGCCCGACGGGCAACATCTGGCGGTGGTCTGCATGACGCGTGGGCAGGATACGGGCATCTTTGTCGTCCCGGCGGAGGGCGGAGAGCCCCGGCCCGTCGCCGGGCCCGATGGGTCGCTCTGCGCCAAACATCCGGCCTGGTCTCCGGACGGTTCCCGTCTGGCCTGCGTCGCAGAGCGGGACGGGTGCTTCCAGGTTGCCCTTTGGGACCTGGCCTCGGGTGCAGTTTCCTGGCTGACCGACGGCGAGGGCGACCGGGACCATCCGGCCTGGTCCCCGGACGGTCGCCACTTGGCCTGGGTGCGCGGCCGGGGGCCGGTGAACTGGCTGGAGGTCGCCGATCTCTCCTCCGGCGTAGTGGAGTCCTATCAGGTAGAGCCGGGCGTCCATGCCTCTCCCCGTTTCACGCCCGACAGCAAGGGTCTCCTTTTTGTCTTTGACAATCCCCGCCACCCTGCGGACCTCTGGCATCTGTGTCTGACCGACAGGCATCTCTGCCAACTGACCCATTCCCTGCCGCCCGAACTGCAGAATGCCCCTTTTGGGATGCCGGAGGAGGTCCGCTACCCCAGTCTGGACGGGCGGGAGGTGCCCGCGCTCCTCTACCGCCCGCGCACCGCGCAGGGGCCCTCCCCGGCGGTCGTCTACATCCACGGCGGCCCGACCTGGCTGACCCAGGTGACCTGGGACCCGCTGGTCCAGCACATGGTCAGCCGGGGATGGGTAGTGCTGGCTCCCAACTACCGGGGCTCCACCGGCTACGGGCGGGAGTGGCAACTGGCCAACCGCTTTGACCTGGGCGGCGGTGATACCCGCGACGTGGTGGCAGGCGCCGACTACCTGGTCCGGGAAGGGCTGGCAGACCCCGCGCGCATTGCCGTCACCGGCACCAGTTACGGTGGCTACCTGACGATGACCGCGCTTACCGGCTACCCCGACCGCTGGGCGGCAGGGTCGGCGGTGGTGCCGTTCCTGAACTGGTTCACCGAGTACGCCAGCGAGCGGGAGGACCTCCAGCAGTGGGACCGGGAGAACTTTGGCGACCCGGAGAAGGACCGGGACCGCTACTACGAGCGTTCGCCGTTCTTCTTCCTGGACCGTATCCGGGCGCCCGTCCAACTCATCTGCGGAGCCAACGACCCGCGCTGTCCGGCGCAGGAGTCCATCCAGGCGCGGGATGGGCTCCTGGCACTGGGGAAAGAGTGCGATTTCGTCCTCTATCCGGACGAAGGGCACGGTTTTCTGAAGACGGAGAACGTGGTGGACGCCAAACGGCGCCGGGTGGAATTTCTGGCCCGATTTCTGGAAACCGGGTAGCAAGAGGGAAGTGCCGTCGGAATTCCAGCGGCATCGGAGGAAACAGAATGGTTGCGCAGAAAATCCCTATGGGCTGTGAGAAGAAAATCGCGTTGGTGGCTCACGACAACAAAAAACAGGACCTTCTGGAATGGGCCCGGTTTAACCGCGAGATTCTGGCGCGCCACATTCTGTATGCAACGGGAACCACCGGGGAGATATTGGAGAGAGAACTGGGCCAGGAGATTCGGAAACTGCAAAGCGGCCCGCTGGGAGGAGACCAGCAAATCGGTGCGAAGATCGTAGAGGGTGAGATTGACTTTCTAATTTTCTTCTGGGATCCTCTGGAGCCGTTGCCTCATGACCCGGACATAAAGGCACTTCTGCGGCTGGCAGTGGTATGGAACATCCCCGTCGCCTGCAATCGGGCATCGGCTGACTTTATTATTTCCTCTCCGCTGATGGAAGGGGAATACGAGCGATTGGTGCCAGATTACGAACTCTACCGCCAACGTCGGGTTTCCTCCTATTCCCCTGAAGGGGAAACGAAGAGTGTGCTCAAAGAAGGTTTGAGCGCATCTTTCGGGAACGAATAGGCGTGGGTTCGCCTCGGCTTTTCTGCCCGGGCAGCCGGATTCAGGGGAGAGTTTGCCGCCGGTATTCGTATACATCCACGCGGACGAAGTGCGCTTCGTCGGCCCGGACGAATGCCCCTTCCAGCCAACTCTGTACCAGATTCCGCTCGTCCCACATTTCCACTTCCGAAGCCACCAGCCAGACCCGCGCGCGCTCGCCGACGATCAGGGCCATCCACCGACCAGCGGACTCTTCGGATAGACGGTACTCCCCGCTCTCGTTGCGGTGGTTGGTGTAGAGGCCGGCGGCCCAGAAGTAGTCCGTCGGGCCGAAATAGTAGTCAAAGGTGTAGCGGATATGGGGAATCTGGAATAGGAGCAGGTCACCCGGCTGGTAGCGGGATTCCACATATGCGGCGGCCGCGCGGACGTCCGACTTAATGGGGACGGTGGCCTGGGCGTGCAGGTTCAGGGCAAAAACCGCCAGCAGAACCAGAAGCAATAAACCACGAAGACACAAAGGCACGAAGAATTTTCTATCTTTGTGTCTTCGTGTCTTTGTGGTTAGAGCACTCCATCCCGCGCCAGCCAGCAGGTAGAAGGCCGGCGCGCACCAGATGAGGTACCGGTCGGTAAAGAGCGGCTGGCGCAGAGAGATGAGCCAGATGACCAGCAGGGGGAACGTGAGCCACAGGGCCAGGAAATGCAGGGGCGACCCTTGCGGTTGCCGATCTCCGGCCGTCCGCCGGGCGGCAGGACGGGAAAGGCCCAATACCAGCCCCAGCGCAGCCGTTCCCCCGCAGACCAGCGCACCCCAGGGCCAGCCTCGGGAGAGAATCCCCGTACTCCAGCCGTTGAGCAGAATCAGCGCCATCTCTCCCAGCGTGTGGTAGGGGAACCCGGTCTCCCGACGGGCCAGGGCGGCCGGGGCCTGCCAGAGGGCCAGCGGCAGATAGGGGAGGGTCAACAGGGCCATCCCGACCAGAATGCCGCGCCAGTGGGGCCGCCAGCGAGGCCATTCTATCAGCAGCCACAGGCCCTGCAGCGGGATGAGCAGCGCGCCCCAGATGTGAGTATAGAGGAGCATGGTGGTCGCGGCCACCTGAACGGCCCACCACTTTCCCCCTTCGTCCATCGCCCGCCGCAGGCCGTAGAGAGCCAGAAGTACCAGCGCGGGGACCAAGGTGTACATCTTGACTTCCTGGCCGTACCAGACCATATAGGGCGAAATCGCCATCAGCGCGGCGGCGACGGTGGCGGCGTTGCGCCCGAGCAGGCGGATGCCCAGCGCGGCGGTGAGCGGCACGCAGAGGACGCCAAAGAGCAGGGAGAAGAACCGCATAGCGTATTCGGTATGCCCCGCCAGCGCTACCCAACCCCGGAGGAGGAAATAGTAGAGGGGGCCGTTCTGGCGAATCATCGCCCCCAGCAATCCAACCGCGCGCTCCCGGAGGGTCCCTGCCGTCCAGTCGGTAGCGATCGGGGGCGGGGGGCATGCGCAGGGGGTCCGAAGGTCTTCAGCCCGCCCTGGCTCCAGTGCCTCTACCAGAAGATGGGGGAACTCGTAGGCATAGCAAAGGGCATCCACCTCGTCCCGCCAGAGAGACTGGGCGGTGAGGGAGCCGGCGCGCAGGCCGAAGGCCAGAAGAGCCAGAGCCACCAGAATCCACAGACGACACATTTGGTCTTTTCGCAGAACCCTCCAACCCCTCTCTTTCTCCACCTTCTCCTTCCCGTTTCGGGGAGGAGAAGAGGGCTGGGGGGATGAGGAGGGAGCAACGCGCCACCCGAGAGGCGCATCCCGATACAATTTTTTGAGACTTTGAACCGGTACGACTTTATGGAATTCAACAGTACCGACTACCAATGCACCATCTACCAGTATACCACCCCCCACGCATCTTGCCAAAATCCCGTTTTGCGGTAGGATTACAGTATACCGTAGCCAAGAGGAGTTGTGTATGCAACAGCCCGTATTGCTGACAGCGGAAGGGATAGAGAAACTGCGCCAGGAACTGGACTATCTGGTCAACGTGCGGCGCCCCGAACTGGCCCGGGTCCTGCGCCGGGCCATCCAGCAGGGCGACCTTTCTGAAAATGCCGACTACATCGCGGCCAAAGAGGAGCAGGCGTTTCTGGAGGGACGCATCCAACAGATTGAGATGATGCTGCGTAACGCCGTGCTCATTGAGAACAACGGCCCCACCGGTGTCGTGGATTTGGGGAGCCGGGTCATCATCCTGGAAGAAGGGCGGGATACGCCGGAGGTCTTCCAGATTGTCGGCCCGGCGGAGGCCGACCCGCTGAGCGGAAAAGTCTCCCACGAATCCCCCCTGGGGCAGGCCCTGCTGGGTTGTCGGGCCGGGGATATGGTGACGGTGGACGCGCCGGCGGGCCCCATCACGTTCCGGATACTGGAGGTCTCTTGACCGCGACGGCCTATTCCCCCCACGTCTTCCGCCGCCGGATGTCGTTTCCTCACCCTCAGGCGGTGCGCGGCGAAGGCATCTATATTTGGGATGCAGACGGTCGCCGGTATATAGACGCGTCCGGCGGGCCGGTGGCAGTCAACATCGGCCACGGGGTGGCGGAGGTAGCCCGGGCGGTAGCCGACCAGGCGGCCGCCATCGCCTACGTCCACGGAAGCCTCTTCACTACCCCCGGCCTGGAAACTTATAGCGACGCCCTGAGCCGACGGCTCCCACTGGACGACCCCCGCCTCTACTACCTGACCAGCGGCTCGGAGGCGGTGGAAGGCGCAATCAAGTTTGCCCGTCAGGTGCAAGTGGCCCGGGGAGAACCGGCCCGGGACCTGGTCATCAGCCGCTGGGGCTCCTACCACGGCCTGAGTCTGGGAGCGCTGGCGGTCACCGGCAAACCGTCCATGCGCAACCTCTTCGCTCCGATGATGCGGGACCAGCCCCACATCCCGCCGCCGTACTGCTACCGATGCCCCTTCGGGGCCACCGATCCGACCTGCGACCTGGCCTGCGCGCGGTCCCTGGAGACGGAAATCCGCCGCCAGGGGCCGGGACGGGTAGCGGCCTTTATCGCCGAACCGGTGAGCGGCGCCACCCTGGGCGCGGTCGTCCCGCCGGACGGATACTGGCCGCTGGTGCGGGAAATCTGCGACCGCTACGGCATCCTTCTCATCGCCGACGAGGTGATGACCGGCTTCGGCCGCACCGGACGCTGGTTCGGTATAGAGCACTTCGGCATCCGTCCGGACGGGATAACCATGGGGAAGGGGGCCACTGGCGGATACTTCCCGTTTTCTATCCTGGCCGTCCGGGGGGCGGATGTGGAGACGATTCGCCAGGCCCACGGCGACTTCAATCATGGCGGGACCTTCTCCCACCACGCTGTCGGCGCGGCGGCTGCGCTGGCGACCATCCGCTACCTGGAAGAGCACAACCTGGTGACGGCGGCGGCGGTCCGGGGGGAGTACCTGGGCCGGAAACTGCGGGAGGCGCTGGCGAACCTGCCCTGCGTGGGGGACGTGCGCGGGATCGGGATGATGTGGGGCGTGGAGTTCGTCGCCGACCGGAAGACGAAGGCACCGTTCCCGCCGGAGGTGGCGTTTGCCCGCCGCGTGGGCGACCGGGCCTTTGAGCACGGGCTGATCATCTATCCAGGAAACGGCGGCATAGACGGCATCTTGGGCGACCACCTCATGGTCGCGCCGCCCTTCATCATCACCGAGGCGGAGATAGATGAAGTGGTGGCTCTCCTGCGCCGGGCCATCCTGGAAGTCTGGGAGAATATAGCGTAGGCTTCAGCCTGCGCCATTGGGCGGCGGAACAACTGCCGCTCTCCCCCTACCATCGGGGAGAAAGAGGTGAAAGATGAAAGAAGTGGTTGTAGCAACCGACTCTGGGGCCAATCTGCCTCGGCAACTGGCCCAACAGTGGGGGATAGAGATCATCCCCCTCTGGATTCAGATGAACGATGAGTCCTACCGGGACGGCGTGGACATCCAGCCGCTGGAGTTCTTCCAGCGGCTGAAGGAACAGGTCCGGCGGCTCCAGACCTCTCAGCCGTCGTTGGGGGAGTTCCTGGAATTCTACCGGCAGCTTCAGGAGAAGGCCCGCTCCATCGTTTCCATCCACGTCACCAGCCGCTACAGCGGCGTCTTTCAGGCGGCGCGCGCGGCAGCGGCCGAACTGGCACCGTATCCCATAGAGGTCGTGGATTCCGGGACCATCGCGATGGCCCAGGGGTTCATTGTCCTGGCGGCGGCCCGCGCGGCGGCTGGGGCATTGCTGGCGGAGGTGGTGGAACGGGCCCGGGCGGCCATCCCGAGGGTGGACCTGGTCGCCGCCCTGGAGACCCTGGAGTACGCCGTTCGGGGGGGACGGCTGGCCTGGGCGGCCCGTATGGTGGGGAACCTGCTCCAGGTGAAGCCCCTGGTGCGCGTCCGGGATAACGACGTGGGCCTCTTCGGACAGGCGCGCAGTCGAGCCAAAGCCATCCGCCAACTGCTGGATACCCTGGCCCAGCGGGTGGGGGACGCGTCCGTCCACATCGCCATCCTGCATACGGGCGCGGTGGAGGAGGCCCAACGGCTCAAGGAGGAAATCCTGGCCCGGTTCCGTTGCGTGGAGGTCTACATTGAGCCGGTCACACCGGTCCTGGGTGTCCACGCCGGTCCGGGTGCCCTGGGCCTGGCCTACTACGTGGAGTAGCGCAGCCTCCGGCTCATCCACCCGAACACCAGCCCCATCGCCACCAGTCCCGCGCCGTCAAACAGGATGAAGCGCAGGCCGGTGGCCCAGAGCACCGGATGACCGGGCGGCAGAGTAACCCACATCGCCGTCTCCCCGACCACGCCAATGGCCTGCTGGGCCAGGACGACGGCGAAGAGGGTCCGCTGACGGTCCGGTCGGGCCAGGACGGGCGGGTAGGTGGCGTTCCACATCAGGAAGAGGATGCCCATCCCTCGGACCAGAATCTCACCGGGCACGCCGCTCACCTCAAAGGCCGGCGCGTAGTCCCCGGGCCGGGCGATGAACGCCAGCGCGCACGTCACATTGAAGAAGAAGACGATGCCGACAACCAGCCGGACCGTCCAGAGGACACAGGAACGGTTCATTGGAAACCTCGCGGGGATTGTACACCGGAAAGCGTGAAAAGTAAAACAGGATCACGGGAGAGCGTAAGTTTATGACCGTTGCGGAGCGGGAGAAGCACCTGCGGATTGTCGCCGAAATTCTATTGGTTCACCTGCCCCGGGTCCTGCACGACCAGGAACTGGCGAAGGACCTGCTCTCGGTGGTGGGGGTGACGCTGCGGGCGGCCTGGGAGGATGCCCTGAAGTCGGCGGAGGTGTGGGACCGCAAGCACTACCACGTGCGGGCCGACCAGTTGCGGGACGAGTGGACGTGGGCACTGGCGGCGGCCAACACCGCCGAGGGGCTGGCCGAACGGGCCGCTCCGGTGACGAAAGAGCATCTGGACCGGCTGCGGAAGTTGATTCGGCCCACGTTGGAGGTGCCAGGCCGGCCGATCATCCACAATGTGGAAGCGTTCCGGGGCGCGGCGCGGGCCAACCGGGAGCGGCGCCAGCGAGAGGGGCGCCGTACCCCACACCGCTCGCTGGTGTGAGAAGAAACTCACACGGAGACACAAAGACACAAAGACACTAAAAAAGATTTGTGCCTTTGTGTCTTTGTGTGAGCAGAACTCTTGTTGAGGGAATCCGAATGACTACAGAGTTGACCATTGCTCTGGGGCAAATGGACGTACCGCCGGGCCAGCCGGAGCGGAACCGGGCCCGGGCGCGGGAACTGGCCGCCCAGGCCCGGGAGGCCGGCGCTGACCTCATGCTGTTGCCCGAACTCTGGCTGCACGGGTACGACCTGGAGCACGCGGCCCAATGGGCCGATCCTCTGGGCGAAGGGGGCTTCGCCGAAATGGCCGCGATGGCGCGGGAATTCGGCCTCTACCTCTGCGGCTCCCTGCTGGAACGGCACGAGGGCGGCGTCTCCAACACCGCCGTTCTCTACGCCCCCGACGGCGCGCTTCTGGGCGCCTACCGCAAAGTTCACCTCTTCCGCCTGATGAACGAGCCGCGCTACCTGGCCCCGGGCGACCGGGCGGTCCTCTGCCCCACTCCCTGGGGGCCAGCGGGACTGATGATTTGCTACGACCTGCGTTTTCCCGAACTGAGCCGGGCGCTGGCAGTCGCCGGGGCCCGCCTCTTGCTGGTGCCAGCCCAGTGGCCGGTCCGGCGGCTGGAGGCCTGGCTGCTGCTGGCCCGCGCGCGGGCGGTGGAGAACGAACTCTTCGTCGCTGCCTGCAACCGGGTCGGCGCGGACGGAGATGCTCTCTTCCCCGGCCACTCTATGGTGGTAGACCCCTGGGGCCGGGCGCTGGTGGAGGGGGACGATCGGGAAGGGTTACTGATCGCCCGCGCTGACCTGCGGGAAATCCAGAAGGCCCGCCGCTACCTGACCGTTTTTGAGGACCGCCGGCCGGAGGCGTACGAGCGGGTGTCGGTGCAACCTGACGTAGTACAGGATTCGTCTTGCGCTACGGCCGCAGTTTTGAACCTGCGGGAATGCGAGCCCTCGCAATAGCGGTACGCGATGGAGGAGCGACTGCAGAAGATTCTGGCCCGCGCCGGGTTCGGCGCCCGACGGACCTGCGAGGACCTCATCCGCCAGGGCCGGGTGACCGTTAACGGCCAGATTGCCCAATTGGGCCAGAAGGCCGACCCCTTGCGGGACCGGATTGCGGTGGACGGTCGGCTCGTGCGACTCCCGCGCGCGTTCACCTACATCGCCCTGCACAAGCCCCCCGGGGTTCTTTCCGACGAGGGGGACGGCACAGGCCGCCGCCCCACCGTTCTGGAACTGGTCAAACACCCGGCGCGGCTGTTTCCGGTGGGGCGGCTGGACCTGCGCAGCGAGGGGCTGGTGCTCCTGACCGACGACGGCGATCTGGCGCTGCGGCTCACCCATCCCCGCTTCGGCCACGAGAAGGAGTACCACGTCCTGGTGGAGGGCCGCCCCACGGAGGAGACGCTGGATCGCTGGCGGCGGGGGGTGGAACTGGACGGGGAGATGACTGCCCCGGCGGAGGTCCAGGTTATGCGGACGGAGGGGGAGCGGACCTGGCTGCGGGTAATCCTGCGGGAGGGGCGCAAGCGGCAGATTCGGCGGGTGGCCGCGCTCCTGGGCCACCCCGTGATCCGCCTGGTCCGGGTGCGCATCGGCCCGGTCCGCCTGGGCGACCTCCCCCCGGGGAAGTGGCGATACCTCACCCCGGCCGAAGTGCGGGCGTTGAAGCGGGACACGGCTCAACGCGGATGAGTGTGGATGAATGCATTTGATGCCACTCCGCTTCGCTCTACGGCTGATTACGAACAGATGCAGCACGCAACACAAAACACGCAACACGGAACACGTATGCTCCCATCCACCATCACCATAGACGGCCCTGTTGCATCGGGGAAAAGCACCATCGGGCACCTACTGGCCCAGCGTCTGGGCTACCTGTATCTGGATACGGGCGCGATGTACCGCGCCGTGACTTGGGTTGCGCTTGCGCGCGGTGTACCGGTGGAGGATGAGGCTGCCGTCACCGTGCTGGCCCAGTCCCTCCACATAGATGTTGTACCACCTGCTGCTGACGACGGGCGCCAGTACACCGTCCTGGCCGACGGGGAGGACGTTACCTGGGACATCCGGAGGCCGGAGGTAGATGCTACCGTCTCCGTCGTCTCCGCCTATGCGGGGGTGCGGCAGGCGATGGTAGCCCAGCAGCGGCGCATCGCCGCCGCCGGGCGGATCGTCATAGTCGGGCGGGACATCGGCTCCGTGGTCCTGCCCGATGCCGACCTGAAACTCTACCTGGACGCTTCCCCCCAGGAGCGGGCGCGGCGGCGCTGGCTGGAGCGGCGGGCCCGGGGAGAGAACGTCGCCTACGAGGAAGTGTTGACGATGATGCTTCGCCGGGACGAGATAGATAGCCACCGTGCCGTCTCCCCGCTGCGGGTTCCGGAGGGCGCGGTGGTCATAGACACCACCGGGCTGACCGTAGAGGAAGTCCTGGCCCGCGTCCTCCGATACGCAGAGACGGCAGATCCGTAGCCATTTCGCATTAATCGCGTTAATATAGAAGGGTTTGGGGGCGGCAGTCTTCTCGGCCGCCGCTCCCAAACCTCCGTTTTCTCTCCCTGCGCCACGCAGGACTCACAATTTGCTATGCGTGTTGTCACCGGCAAAGCCAAAGGCCGCAAACTGAAATCGGTGCCGGGCCCTGGAACCCGTCCCATCACCGACCGGGCCAAGTCCGCCCTCTTCAGCATCCTGGGGGACAGCGTGGTGGGGGCCCGGTTCCTGGACCTCTTCGCCGGGACCGGGCAGGTGGGGATTGAGGCGCTCAGCCGGGGGGCGGCGGAAGCGGTCTTTGTGGAGCGGAGCCCGGCGGCCCTGCGCACCATCCGCGAGAACCTGGCACTGACCGGGCTGGCGAGTTCGGCGCGCGTCGTCCGGGCCGACGTGTTCACCTTCCTTCGCCGGGAGCCGGAGCCCTTTAACTATATCTACATCGCCCCGCCCCAGTACCAGGGCCTCTGGGCGGCCACCCTCCAGGCCATAGATTCCGCCCCTGGTTGGCTGGCGCCCGGTGGCCGCGCCATCGCCCAGATTCACCCCCGGGAATACCAGGACCTGCTCCTGCGCCACCTGGTTCTGGTGGACCAGCGGCGGTACGGGAGCGTGATGCTCTGCTTCTATGCCCCGGGTTCTGAATAAACGCGGAACGTGCCAGGCACTTTCCGAAGTGCCTGGCACGTTTAGTTGTCCGAAGTGCCTGGCACGTTCGTTAGTTTTCCTCAATCCGATACGATGTGGTGATGGTTGCCGTTTTGGCCAGCATGGCCGAGGCGGAGCAGTACTTGCTCTGGGAGAGTTCAATGGCCCGCTCCACGGCCTGTGGGTCCACTCCCTTGCCCTTCACCACGTACTCCAGGTGAATCTGCGTATAGACTTTGGGATGGTCGCCTGCGCGCTCGGCGGTGGCATGTACCTCCAGCCCCGTAAACGGCTGTCGTTTTTTCTGGAGGATAGAAATCACGTCCATCGCCGTGCAGCCGCAGAGGCCAATCAACACCACTTTCATGGGGGTGGGGCCGCTCTCGGGCCGCTCTTCCCCCTCCAGCGCGTGGTCCAGAACGATGGCGGGCCCTCCGGCCTCTCCCACCAGCCGTAGGCCCGGCCCAACCCAGGTTACTTGTGCTTTGGTTGTCATTGCTCCTCCTTAAAATCTCCTATTTGCGTTTTTATATTCCGTATTTTATCAGTGCGCCTGCCGGATCAGTTCCTGCTTCAGATTCCACAACTTTTCGGTGAGGGAAACGTGGTAGACGTGGGGGTTGATAAGTCGTTTGACCCCTGCGTCCAGCCGCTCCATATCCGCCTGACGGAGGCGGCGGATGTCCTCAATGGACGGGAATTGGTAGACCAGACGGCCGTTCTGAAGCACATCCACCAGGAGCGGCTCTATCTCAGAGATATCCTGGCGTGTCAAGACCCGGTAGGCAGTGTGGTCAGTGGGGTGGCGCAGGATGACCCGATCCATCTGCCTGGGGTCTTCATCCTGCAGGCTCAGCAGGTCAGCGGTGGCCTTCCCGCGCCGGTCATAGAGCCGCCAGACTCGCTTATCGCCGGGGTTGAGGGTCTTTTCGGGCGTTTCGGAAATTTTGATGGCCGGCACCCACTGCCCGCCATCCTGCACTGCCACCAGTTTGTAAACGCCGTCCAGCGCCGGCGCGCCCTCAGAGGTGATGAGCCGGGTCCCCACGCCGTAGACCAGCCGGTTGATGAGCCGGTCCGGGTCCACGCCGTAGCGGGGCGCTTCTTTCTGAATCTGGGTGATGATTTCCCAGATGACCAGTTCGTCCAGTTGGTTGGAGAGGACGATGACGGTATCGGGGAATCCGGCCTCGTCCAGCATCCGGGCGGCCTGGATGCTCAGGTAGGCCAGGTCGCCGGAGTCCAGCCGGATGCCGACGGGTTCATGCCCTTTGCGGCGCAGTTCCTCAAAGACGCGGATGGCGTTGGGGATGCCGCTCTCCAGGGTGTTGATGGTGTCCACCAGGAGCAGGCAGTCGTCCGGGTAGACGTCGGCGTAGGCCCGGAAGGCGCCCAGTTCGCCCTCGCCCAGGGCCATGAAAATCTGCACCATGCTGTGGGCATGGGTGCCCTTGGGGGGATAGCCCAGGATATGGGAGATGCCGACGTTGGAGGTGAAGTCGGCGCCACCGATGAGAGCCGCCCGAGCGCCTGCGAGGGCGGCCCGCTCCTGGGCCCGCCGCAGGCCGAATTCCAGCAGGGTCCGCCCGCGCCCGATTTCATGGATGCGCGCCGCTTTGGTGGCGATGAGCGTCTGGTAGTTCAGGTGGTTGAGGAGCGGCGTCTCCAGAATCTGAGCCATCGCCAGCGGGCCCCGCACCACCACCAGGGGGACGTTGGGGTGGACCACCCGCCCTTCGGGGACTGCCTGCATGGAGAGGGCGCCGAAATGGCCGTTCTCCCGCAACCACTCCAGAAAATCGTCCCCGAAGAGACGGCGCCCCGTCCGCCCGACCTGGCCCCGCAGGTAGGCCAGGTCCTCCTCCCGAAACCGGGCCTCCTGCATCCAGTCCACCAGCCACTCCAGGCCGGCGTTAATACAGTAACCGGCCCGATGGGAGCCGTAGTTGGGGTAACTGCGAAAGAAATAGTCAAACTGCGCCCATTTCTCGTGGAGGCCCATCCGGTAGTAAAGTTGGGCCATCGTGAGTTGGTACTGGTCGGTGTAAAGGATTCCCTCGGCGGTTTGGCGGTCGGATGGTTTCATACCTCCTCCGGGAATTCCACAAACTCCGGCGGGATGGCCTTTGCCAGGTAGGTGGACTCGTCGGCCTGATGGAAAAGGATGCCCGCTTCGGCGGCTTCCGCGGCGCGGACGGTGAGGACGACCGGATTGGGAGCGTGACGGACGCCGACCCGGGCTGCCGTCTCTCGGTCGGTAGAGAGGTGGACGTACTGGCGGCGCATAGGGCGGAGTCCTTCCTGCCGGATGTGTCTCAGCGCGCGGGGGGATGTGCCGTGGTACAAACGGAGCGGCGGAGTGCAGGCCGGAAGTTCAGAGCGCAGGCGGACGGTGTGACCGTAACGGGCGCGGATACGGTCGCCAGCCACCTCGAAGCGCCGTTTGTCGTCCCCGCTTCCCTTCTCCACCAGTTCCATCACATCGGCGCGGGTGGCCCAGCGAAAGTTGGGCAATCCTTGCAGAATTTCCAGTACCTCTGGCAGCGATGCCCACCCCTCCTCGTCCAGTTTCAGCCCGAAGCGCTCCGGCTGATGACGGAGGATGAGGGAGAGGAACTTGCTCAATTTGACCATCTGGACTGACTGGGCCGTCATCTTCCCCTCCGGCCTTGCATGATAGCACGGAACAGAGGGGTAGGCAAGGGAAAATTGCGGTTCTTTGGGAATATGCATGGTTAGACACCCGTTTGTGGGCAATGTAGCGCAAGATTTATCTTGCGCTGCGCAGGAAGTGCCTGGCATGTTCTATGCCGCTTTATGAGTTCCTGTCCTAACTCG
>DAOTWK010000487.1:0-18806 GCA_034435815.1 Anaerolineae bacterium
GGGCGGCTTCGCCGCCCGCCGCCTGTGGCTTCTATGGCTGGATGTCCAGCAGAATGCGACCCTCTGACAGGGGACCGGCAGGTCCGGTGACCGGCAGCCGCTCCAGCGTGTCCGCTCGGTACATCCCCACTGCCAGGGAGAAGGGGCCCTCAGGCAAAGCCCCGGGGAGGGCCAGGGCGTGCTCGTCTGGAACGACGTCGCCTGTCTGCCAGGCCCAGGTGGGGTACCGACCCCACCGGGGAGGGCCGTCGTGCTGGGTGACTATTTCCCCCTGGCCATCCAGCAGATGGACGAAGACCCGATAGTCTCCCCCCGGAACTCCATCGGCGCGCCAGTAGAGGGTGACGGTCAGCAGGCCCCCCACCTCCACTCCACCTGCCAGGTCGTACCCCATCAGTCGGATAGCATCCCCCAGATGGTAGTCCAGCGGATGGGTGGGGGTGACCGCCAGGGGCCGCTCCGGGGCCACCCGTACCCGAAAGGCAATGGGCACCTCCACCGTCCGCCCGTCTTCCCCAACCACCGGCAACCGGGCCGAAGGGTCCTTATCGTAGAGGCCGATCAGCCCACCATACAGTTCAGGCCCGGGAGCCCAGGAGGCCACCCGAACCCGATAGTCGTCGCAGAAGGCCCGACCGACGGACCAGAGGGAGGTAGGAAACCGACCCAGGCCGGGATAGGTATGCCGCTCGCCGATGCGGGTCTCCTCCCGTCCCACCAGTTGGACGACAACGGTGTAGTCTTTCTCCATTGGGGCCAGCGCAGTCCAGCAGGCGCGCACCGTCAGCACTTCCCCCGGCGCCACCGATGGGCGGTCGGGAGAGGCGCCCAACAACCGCACAGCCTCCCCGTACGTCCACTGGGGTCCGCTCACCGTGCGGGTGATCACCGCCGGGTCTTTCAGACGCGGCAGAGCAAAGGCCGGACGGATAACCAAAAAGGGGGTCAGCAAGTTGAGCAGGAGAAGGGCCGGGAGGGCCGCATCTGCTACGCGCCGGGCATTTCTGAAAGTGCCTGTCACGTTTTCCCACCCGACCGCCATCAGCAGGGCCCAGGCACCGATGGCGGGAAAGAGCAACCGCCCGTGGGGGGCCTCCACCTGGCGCATCCACTGGAGAAGGGCCAGGAAGACGGTGCCGCACCAGACGGCAGATAGCAGAAGGACACGCGGGGAGGCCAGTAGGGAGCGCCGGAGCAGAGCCCGTCCCCACCCCACCAGAGCCAGGAGGACCAGTCCACCCAACGCGATATACAGCCAGGCCGGGTACTCCACATGCCCCCAGCCGAAGGCTCCCCAGAAGGAGCGGTACAGGCGGGGCATCTCGCCGAGCAGGGTGGCGAGGGACGCCGGGCTTTGCCGGCCCCAGGGGGTCTGGATGTGGCGGCTGATGCCCAGGGGGTCGCCGTAGAGAAGGGCGTTGCGCCCGTACCACCACCCACCGACCAGCAGGGCACTCCCCAGCATCGTCAGCGCATAGACGGCCTTCTGCCGCGCCGCTCGCCACGTAGATTTATCTTGCGCGGTGCTCTGCGGGGCCAGCAGAATCGCCGCCAGCGCCAGGGGGAGCAGGAGCAGCGCGCTGGTCTTGGTCAGCGCAGCCAGGCCTATCAGCAGGCCCAGGAAGGACGCGCGGCGAAGATCAGCCCCCCGGCGCAGGACCCGCGCGGCGGCCCAAAGGGCAAGGGTGGAAGTCGCGGCGGCGGCGCTATCGTTGCTGACGATGCCGCTGATGAACAGAAACTGGGGGGTCAAGGCGACCAGCGCGGCGGCGCGGAGGGGGAGAACATCCCGACGGTCATCGCCAGCGGCCTCCCGGGCCAGAAGCCACGTGGCCGCGACGGCCACCAGTCCGAAGAAAAGGGAAACCAGACGGGTAACGTGAATTGCCCGGGCGGCGCCGGTCCAGGGGAACCGCTCCCGGTCGGTGTGGATGAGCATATTCTTGTTGTCGTTGACCGTCCCCCCGGCCTGATAGCCGAAGAAGGGGTTATGCCACATCAATTCGGGGAGGTCATCGTCGGGGAAGAGACGGCGGACAGCGGCGGCGACCAGGTAGTAGAGGGGCGGCTGGGCGGCCTCCTGGTAGGCACCGCTGCGGTCTTCGTCCAGGGGCGGCAGGCCGTTCCCCCCTGCCACCCAGCGGACGTAGGCGTCGTGCCAGACCTCGTCGGGCGCCTCGTAGATGGGGGTAACCGCACTGTAGAGGAAGCCCAGCAGGGCAAAGAGGCATGCTATTACCACGAAGGCACGGAGACGCGAGTTTGATTTTATATTTTTTCTTCGTGTCCTGGTGTCCTGGTGGTTCAAAAAATCCGCGTTCATCCGTGTCCTGGTGTCCTGGTGGTTCAAAAATCCGCGTTCATCCGTGTCCTGCTATAACGGGCGTTTCTCCGGCATGCCGGGACGGCGGGGGTACTTTTCCGGTGTTGCGGCCACTTTGTCCACGATGACCAGATAGCGGGTCTCTGCCAGACCATGGAGGTCCACCGGGACCAGTTTGCGCACGCGGCCGCCCAAGATGCGGATGGCCTCTTCAGCCGCGTGAACTTCGGCGGGGGCATTCTCGCCCTTCTGGGCCAGGATTGCCCCCCGGACCCGCACCAGGGGAAGGAGGTATTCCACCAGCGTGGGCATCTCCGCCAGCGCGCGGGCAATGGCCCAGTCGTACCCCTCCCGGTAACCGGGCCGATGGCCCAGGTCCTCCGCCCGCGCGTGGATCACCTCCACGTCCGAAAGCCCCAGCCGCCCCAGCAGGTGTTCCAGAAAGTCCACCTTCTTTCGGGTCGCTTCCAGCAAGGTCAACCGCATCCCCGGGCAGACGATGCGCAGGGGGAGGCCGGGGAATCCGGCGCCGGTGCCCACATCTATCACGCGCGCCCCGGCCTGGAGTTCGGCCCGGGGCAGGACCAGCAGGCAGGAGAGGGAATCCAGGAAGTGGCGAATCTGGACCCCTTCATAGTCGGTGATGGCAGTCAAGTTGAACCGCCGGTTCCACTCCACCAGTTCCTCGTAGTAAGTCTGGAAGAGGGAAAGGTGGTTCTCTTTCAGGGTAATGCCCAGTTCCCGGGCGCCGCGGAGAAGTTTGTCCATTCCCCTGTGCTCCCTACGGCTGCGGCGTTGGGGTAGGCAGCGCGTCCGGCGGGAGCGGGGTCAGCGGGAGGCCGAAATAGGCCTCCACCACCTGCCGGGCCATCGGCGCCGCCACGGTGGAGCCCTCTCCGGCGTTCTCTACGACTACCGCGAAGGCAATCTGCGGGTTGTCAGCAGGGGCGAAGCCCGCAAACCAGGAGTGCGGCTCTTTTCCCGGATTCTCCGCTGTCCCCGTCTTCCCGGCCACCGGGATGCTCATCCCCAGGAACCGATGAGTAGCCGTGCCGATGGGGGCCGTCGTGACCCGCGCCAGTGCCTCTCGGATAACCGCCAGATGCTCCGGGGAGACGGGGAGGGTCCCCGTCGCTTCTGGCTGGAAGACTATCTCGGGTTCGGCTCCCGCCGCCGAGATGCGAGCCACCACGTAGGGCCGGTAAAGGGTGCCCCCGTTGGCGATTGCCGCCATCATCCGCGCCACCTGCAGCGGGGTCGCCAGGAGGTCTCCCTGCCCAACGGCCAGGTTGACGGTGTCCCCGGGCCACCAGGAGGTCCCATACGTCGCCTGCTTCCAGGCCGGGTCGGGCATCAGCCCCGGCGTCTCCGGAATCCCGACGATGCCGGTGGAGACCCCGAGACCAAAGGCCCGCCCGAAGGAAGGGAGCAGGCTGGGGTCTATCCGGTCCAGCGCCTGTCCGACGGTGAAGAACGTCGTGTTGCAGGAAGCGGTCAGCGCGTCCTTCAGGTTGATGTTCCCGTGGGCCTTCCAGCACTGCTTCCGGTACGCGGCCCCCATTCCCTCCCAGTAGCCGGGGCACCAGAAGGTACTTTCCGATGTCAGCCCGCCCTTCTCCAAGCCTGCTGCCATCGTCACCACCTTGAAGACCGAGCCGGTGGGGTAGACTCCCTGGGTGGCCCGGTTCAGGAGGGGACGGTCGCGGTTACTGAGGATGGCTGCGCGCTCCAGCGCACTCCCCGGCCCCACAAAAACGTTCTGGTTGAAGCCCGGACCACTGGCCATGGCCAGAACCGCTCCGGTGTGGACGTCCAAGACGACGATGGCCCCACGCCGGTCGCCCAGAATCCCCTCCACCTTCTGCTGGAACTCCCGGTCCAAAGTGGTGTAGAGGGCCCGGCTGGGGAGGGCCTCCCGACGGGCCAGGGTTCCCAGGGTCTGCCCGGTAGGGGACATGAGGTAGAGGGTGCCGCCGTGCCGTCCGGCCAGGTACGGCTCCCCCCACGCTTCCAGCCCGGCGACGCCCACCCATTCGTCGCCACGATAGCCCTGGTGACGGTACGCCTCCGCCCTCTCCGCCGGAATCAACCCCACCCAACCAACGACGTGGGGCGCAATGCCGTCCCCCCAGTAGACCCGCCCCGGCTTCTCCCGCGCTTCAATCCCCGGCGTATTGAGCAGCAGGTCGGCGTTCTCCACGCTGACCTGGGCCGGGATGTCGGCAACGGGAGTCCACCAGTCGGCGGGGCGGCCAGCATAGCGGGCCCGAATCACCTCCGGCGAAAGCCCCGTCAGCCGGGAGAGGACGGCGAGGACCGCCCCCTCATCCCGAATCCGGCTGGGGACGACGCCCACAGTGACAATTTTCCCCTCCGCCGCCAGGGCCAGACCGTTGCGATCGTAGATGTTGGCCCGGGCGGGGATGTGATAGTCCATATAGAGATAATTCGCCTCCCCCAGCCCCGGCCAGATGAGGTCGCCGGAGCCCTCCACCCACCAGTGGCCGTCCTGAAGGATCAGCGAGATGACGGTATCGGTGACCAGGGTCCCCACCAGCGCGGTCTCCCAGGAGAGACGGGCGGCGGCCTGGGCGCGGGGGCCGTCCTGCAAAACAGCCTGGAGGGCCGCCGTGGCGGTGAGGACGGTGGCAGTCTGGACGGCGGCCTGGTAGCGAGCGGCAAACCGGTCCGGGGGGACGGCGGCCTGCAGGGCAGGTGACAGAAGGGCATACATCCCGGCCGTATCCCCCTGCTCCCAGGCCGCCAGAAAGGCGGCCGCTACCACCTCCGGGGTCTCGGGGACCGGCGTCAGGGTGGGCGTGGGCGGGACCGGAGTCGGGTTACCCGTCGGGGAGGCTGGCCCGCTGCAGGCGGCCAGTGAAAGGACGATAGTCAGCCAGAGAAGTCGCACCCGTTTCACAGGGAGAATTATAACCGGATTGGGGATGGGGGCAAATTTGACTTTTGACCGCTTTGGGATACAATCTTTGCAAAGGGGGGCATATGGACGGTTTCAAAGAATACGACCGCTATGATGGCCTCGGACTGGCCGAACGGGTCCGCCGCAAAGAAATCTCCCCGGCCGAACTGGTAGAAGAGGCGATTCGCCGTATAGAGACAGTCAACCCCCAGATCAACGCCGTAATCCACCCCATGTACGACCTGGCCCGCCAGCAGGTGCAGCAGGGACTTCCCGATGGGCCGTTCCGGGGCGTCCCCTTCCTGCTGAAGGACCTGCTGGTCCACTACGCTGGCGTCCCCACCCGCAGCGGCAGCCGCTTTTTCCGGGATTTCGTCCCTGACCACGATAGCGAGATTGTCCGGCGCTACCGGCAGGCTGGGGTGGTGGTCCTGGGCAAGACCAACACGCCGGAATTGGGGCTGGTGCCGTATACGGAGCCGGCCCTCTTCGGGCCCTCCCGCAACCCCTGGGACCTCTCCCGCACTACCGGCGGGTCCAGCGGCGGGTCGGGGGCGGCGGTGGCCGCCCGCCTGGTCCCGGTCGCCCACGGCAACGATGGCGGCGGTTCTATCCGCATCCCCGCTTCCTGCTGTGGTGTCTTCGGGCTCAAACCCACGCGCGGCCGTATCCCGATGGGCCCGGACGTCGGCGAGGCCTGGCGCGGCATGGCCATCCACCACGTTCTGACTCTCTCGGTGCGGGATAGCGCCGCGATGCTGGATGCCACGGCCGGGCCGGACGTCGGGGCTCCGTACATCATCCCGCCGCCGGAGCGCCCGTTTCTTGAGGAAGTGGGACGGGACCCGGGCCGGTTGCGCATTGCCTTCACCACCCGGCCTCTCCTGCCCAGCACCGTCCACCCCGACTGCGTCCGGGGGGTGGAGGAGACGGCGCGCCTCTGCCAGGACCTGGGCCACATTGTGGAGGAAGCGGCCCCACAGATAGACGGCCACGCCTTCGCCCGCGACTTTCTGACTATGGTCTGTGCCGAGACGCGGGCGGATATTGAGGAGGGAGAGGTCCTGACCGGAGGGAAGGCCCGCTACGGGGAATTTGAGCCAGCCACCTGGGCGCTGGGGCTTCTGGGGCGGCAGATTTCGGCGGGCGAATACGCCTGCGCACTCCGCTCGCTTCAGCGCGCGGCCCGTCAGGTGGGGGCGTTCTTTGAGCAGTACGACGTCCTCCTGACCCCCACCTTGGCGACACCACCCATGGAGATCGGATGGCTACAGCCCACCGGCGTCAAAGCCTTTGCCCTGAAACTGCTGGGGAGCCTGAACGCGGGCGCGCTGTTGAACCGGCTGGCCGGGATTGAGGCGCTGGCGGAGGAAGTCTTCGCTTTTATTCCGTTCACGCCCGTCTTCAACGTCACCGGGCAGCCGGCGATGTCGGTGCCGCTGGTGTGGAACGACCAGGGGCTGCCCATCGGCATGCACTTTGTGGCCCGCTTCGGGGATGAGGCGACCCTCTTCCGGTTGGCCGGGCAGTTGGAGCGGGCCCGCCCCTGGTTTGACCGCCGCCCGCCGGTGTGTGGGTAGGAAAGGGTTTTTGCGCCCCTCGGGCCGCCGCAAAAACCAGTATTCCAACAAATTATAAGTTAAAGGAGGAGCCATGAAACGCCTGTCGCCTATTCTGATTGTCCTGACCGTTGCCCTGCTGGTGGCGGCGTGTAAACCGCCCGCCACCCCGGCCGCGGATAAACTGGCCGAGGTCCTGGCCCGGGGGACGCTCGTCGTCTCCACCGACCCGGCCTATCCGCCCCAATCCGAACTGGTGGAGGGGGCCCAGCGCGTGCCCAACACCAAATGCCCCTCCGACCAGCGCACCGCCAGCGAACTCCAGGGCTTTGACATTGAGGTCGCCAAAGAGGTCGCCCGGCGGCTGGGGGTGGAGGTCTGCTTCGTCACTCCCAACTGGGACCTGATTGTCGCCGGTGGCTGGGCCGACCGCTGGGACATCAGCATCGGTTCCATGACCATCACCCCCGCTCGGATGGAGAAACTCTACTTCAGCCAGCCCTACTACACTACCCCGGCAGCCTTCTTCGTCCACAAAGATAACACCACCTTCCAGAAACCCTCCGACCTCTCCGGCAAGCGTATCGGCTTCGGCACTGCTACCACCTACGAATACTATCTGGAGGGCATCCTGGAGATTCCCGGCGAGAAGTTTGAGTTGGTGGTCCAGAACCCCGTCCTCAAACCCTACGATACCGACCTCTTCGCCCTCCAGGACCTGGCGCTGGGGGATGGCGTGCGCCTGGATGCCGTAATGACGGCTCAGCCGACGGGGGCTGGCGCCATCGCCGACGGCCTGCCCATCAAGCAGTTGGGCGATCCGGTCTTCTTTGAGTACCTGGCGGCGGCAGTGGACAAGGCCGCCGGAAAAGATCCGGTGCCGCTCATCAAGAAGGTCAGCGAAATCATCCAGCAGATGCACGCTGACGGCACGCTGGTCAAATTGAGCCAGCAGTTCTACGGCATAGACCTGGCCAGCCCTGCGGCCAAGTTTGACCTGGGCGCGCTGAAGCAGTGGTAGGAGCCGGAATCCCGTTTTGCGGCGGCGGCCTTCGGCCGCCGCCGCAATATCCCATGATTTCGGAGGGGTTATGGACATAGTAACTGCACCCGTGTCCCCCGAATCTGATCCGGACCTGGCCGTCGGTCTGGCGCTGGTGCGGAAAGCCCGCCGCATCCGCCTGATAGAAACGGCCAAAGTGGGCGTCGTCTGGCTGGTCCTTCTGACCCTGCTCACCGCCGGGCTCCTGCAACTCCGCTTTGAACCTGAATACGTCTTCCGGCATGCCAATTTCGTCCTTCAGGGGGTGGGGACGACCATCGGGGTCTCCCTGGTCTCCATCCTGTTTGCCTCGGTGCTGGCCCTCTTCGGCGCATTAGGGCGGCTTTCCCGAAACCCCATCGCTCAGGGTATTTCCGGCTTTTATATTTCGGTTATCCGGGGGACGCCCCTTCTCATTCAAGTGTACTTCATCTACCTGGGCCTGCCACAGATTGGGCAGCAACTGCAGAAATTGGGATACCCACAACTGGCGGACGTTTTCACCCTCAGCGAGATTCAATCGGGCATCCTGGCGCTGAGCCTGAACTACGGCGCGTATATGACCGAGATTTTCCGCGCCGGCTTGCAGGCGGTGGGCCACGGACAGTACGAGGCCGCCGCCGCGCTGGGAATGACTCGCTGGCAGATGCTCCGCCGCATCATCCTCCCCCAGGCCATCCGGGTCATCATCCCGGATGTGGGCAACCAGTTCATCGCTATGCAGAAGGACTCTGCCCTGGTCTCCCTGATGGGGGTCTGGGAAATCACCTTCCGGGCTAACCGTCTGGCCCGAAAAGACAGCAAGTTCATTGAAATGTTTCTGGTGGCAGCGACGCTCTACTGGATTCTCACCGTCGTCTCCTCCTGGCTGCAAAGTCGTCTGGAGAAACGGATGGCCCATGCCTATGAACGGTAACCCTATCGTCCGCGTCCAGAATCTCCACAAGTGGTTCGGCCTCCTCCACGTCTTGCGGGGCATCTCCCTGGAGGTCTACCCGCGGGAAGTGGTGGTCATCATCGGCCGCAGCGGCTCCGGCAAGTCCACCTTCCTGCGCTGCCTCAACCTGCTGGAGGAGCCGACCAGCGGTCGGATAGAGATAGACGGCGTGGTCGTGGAGGCCGCCAACGGTGAACTGCTCCCCGAATCCCGTGCCCGGGCGCGGGACCTGCGCTTGAAGACGGGGATGGTCTTCCAGGATTTCAACGTCTTTCCCCACAAGACGGCGCTGGAGAACATCATTGAGGCGCCGGTAATCGTCAAAGGGGTGCCAAAGGAGCAGGCAGTAGAGAAGGCTCGGGAACTGCTGCGCAAAGTGGGGCTGCTGGATAAGCAGGATGTCCACCCCATCCGTCTCTCCGGGGGGCAGAAACAGCGGATTGCTATCGCCCGCGCCCTGGCGATGGAGCCTAAAGTCATGCTCTTTGACGAGCCGACCTCTGCGCTGGACCCGGAACTCATCGGCGAGGTGCTGGCAGTGATGAAGGACCTGGCCCGGGAGGGAACGACGATGATTATCGTCACCCATGAGATGGGGTTTGCCCACGAAGTCGCCGACCGGGTCATCTTTATGGAAGGGGGTATGCTGGTGGAGGAAGGCCCGCCGGACCAGATTTTCACCTGTCCCAAAGATCCCCGGACCTGTCAGTTCCTGGCCCGGATCATTGAGAGCGGGCGTCTGATATAGGGACAATCCTTGCAGTTGCGTGATCCAGGTCGGGCGTAACCTGCCCCCATTGGTTCTGCGATGAATCCACAGATCCGAAAACTGCTCAGGATCTCCGCTCACCCCGGCTCCCCACCGATGTGGTTTCTCCCCCTCTGGGCGACAATCTGCGGCGCGGTGGCTGCGGCTGCCGACCCGCCGACCCTGACCGACATCGCGCGGCTGATCCTGGCACTGTTCCTGGTGGAACTGGGCTGGGGGGAACTGTGGCTGGCACTGACGGCGACCGACTGGGCCACTCCGCTGAGCCGCTGGCAACAATGGAAATATGAGAGCCCCCGTCCCCCCACCGGGGATGCCGCCGGCGGGGGAAATCAACCCGCCCTTCCCTATGCCCGCCCCGGCTCCCCGGCAGACCGACTGAGTCGTTGGCTGGCTCAACTGACTTCCTGGGGGCGGATGGTTTTCCTCCCCCTGGTGGGTCCGGCTCTGGGGAGTGCCCTGGTTGGCCTCCTGCTCTCCCTGGCACTCTCGGCTGTGCTGGGTCGGGATTTTCTCCTGCTCACACTGGGCATCCTGGCGTCCGCCCAACTGGTGGCCACTATCTCGGGGGGACGCGGAGGGGCCGGCCCTGGCGCGGGGCTGGCCTTCCGGGTGGGACTGGGCTGGCTGGCCGGCCACCTGGTCTTTGCCCCCCTTGCCCTCTCCTCGGCGGCCCTGGCGGGGGCGCTCTCCCTGGCCGCATCGGGCGCAGAGGACTCTCCGGGAGCGCGGCGCCGGGCCCTCTGGGTGGGCGGCTATCTGGGCGCAATGCTCCTGCTGATAGTGCTTCGCCGCCCACTGGCCGTCCCATTCCTCGCCCTTCTGGCCCTGCCGCCGCTCCTTACGGATGCCGCCGAGGGCCCCTCAGGCTGGCTCCGGCGATACGGGTTCTGGCTGGCGGTCGCCATGCTCCTGGCCTCTTCGGCGTTATAATCTCCGTTGCTGCGGGGTACAAGGGCCAAAATTCAGAGAGAGGGGGATGAGGAGAGGTCAATTACCGCATGCTCTGGTTGTGGATTCTACTGGGTACCCTTCTGATTGCTGCTCTCCTCTACTGGCAACTGGTGGTCGCCGAGGGCTCCTACCTGGGCCCCCGAGTGGTGGCCCTGCTCTACGATTGGGCCGCCTCCGCGTACGAACGGATCAAGGGATTTGACCCGGAGACGGAGCAGTGGTTTCTGGGACTGCCGCTGGCGATGGCCCTGGAGCGGATTCCCGACCCGTTTGTGCTGGACGTGGGCACCGGGACGGGTCGGCTCCCCCGCGCGCTCTGTTTCCAGCCCCGCTTCCGGGGGCAGGTGGTGGGGGTGGATCTCTCCCGCCGGATGCTGGCCCACGCCGTCCACCTGCTCCGCCCCTACGCCGACCGGGTGACCCTCATCTGGCAGGACGCCCGCGCCCTTCCTTTCCCAGATGACACCTTTGACGCCGTTACCTCTTTAGAGATGCTGGAATTCACCCCTAACCCGCGCGCGGTGCTGGAGGAGATGGTGCGTGTCCTGCGACCGGGAGGAGTGCTGCTGGTGACCAACCGGGTGGGGCGGGACGCTCTGCTCCTACCGGGACGGGCCTTCTCCCGCCAGAAGTTTGCGGCCCTTCTGGGCGAACTCCCGCTGGAGAACATCCGGACCCAGTACTGGCAGGTGGATTACGATCTGGTCTGGGCGCGGAAGACAGGGCAACCCATCGGCGGTGGGATCCGGCCGCTGGCGGAGGTCCTTCGCTGCCCGGACTGCGGCCAGACGGGGATGGTAGAGACGGGACAGACGTACCGGTGCGAACGCTGCGGGCGGGCCTGCCCGATCGCCCCTGACGGGGTGGTGGAGATGGTGAGGAGATAAAGGTGACCTCAACTTTGGCCTTTTTGCCCACGGTCTTCCCGTATAGGCCTCTGGCCGCTTCCGCAGCATAAAAGAAAGATTATCTTTTACTGCGGCAGCGAAGCCGCCGCAATAAAAAATATTTTCTTTTTGTTCTTTTGGCTTGGCAGAAGGCCATTTCGGCGATTCTCTAACCGCCTGCTCCCAAAAAGCCAAACTTCAGGTTACCGGCTATGGCAGCAGCACCGGGCGCAATTCGGGCGCGTACCGGTCTATGATCTCCGGCGTGATGGCGTTGGCCCGGCAGATGTCCCGATACAGGTAGGCCGAGGGGCGGAAAGCCCGCTCTCCGGTCTCGGGGTTCAGTTCTATCAGCCCAAACCGCAACGTCCACCCCTCCGCCCACTCAAAGTTATCCACCAGCGTCCAGTGGTAGTAGCCCATGATGGGGACACAGCCCTGCAGGACGCGCCAGAGGCGGTGCAGGTGCAGGATGATGGAGCGGGGGCGCTGATCGTCGTCGGCATCGGGGATGCCGTTTTCGGTGACGTAGATGGGCAGCCCCAGGTACGCCAGCCGCTTCAGGGCGCGCGCTAAGCCGTCCGGGTAGAACTCCCCATAGCCGCCGTCCAGGAGTTCCGCGTCCGGAGCGTGGAAGTTACGGCCGAACAGCGATTCGGGATGGCGGCGGTCAAAAGCCACCAGGTCGCGCGTGTAGTAGTTCAGCCCGATCCAGTCCAGCGTCCTCCGCAGCCGCCAGGCGAAACCGAAGCCCAGCGGGAAGAGCCAGCGCCCTCGGGTCAGGGCAACCAGGAAGGCCTCGTTGTACCCCCGGTCCTGCAACCCCGCGACCCAACGGTCCAGCGGGGAGCGGGGATTGGCGGGGTCAAAGATGCGCAGATTGTGGGCAAACCCGACCCGAGCATGGGGCTGGAGCGCGTGGATGCGGCGGTAGGCCAGGGCGTGGGCGCGCAGCAGGTTCCGCCCTGCCCGCATCCCGGCCCAGAAGTCCTGTTTTCCCGGCGGGAAGACCCCCGCCAGATAGCCCATATAGACCAGGACGTTGGGTTCGTTGACCGTACACCAGAGGTCGCAGAACTCGCCCAGCGCCTCCACCACCCGGGCGACGTAGCGCTCAAAGAAGAAAACGGCCCGGGGGTTCTCCCAGCCGCCCATTTCCGCCAGCCACAGCGGGTTGGTGAAATGGTGCAGGGTCACCATCGGCTCCAGCCCCCGCTCCCGCAAGGCGCGGAGCATGGCCCGGTAGCGGTCCAGTGCGGCGTCGTCAAAATACCCCTCGCGCGGCTCTATCCGGGACCATTCCACCGAGAGCCGGTGAGCATTCTGGCCCAGTTCGGCGGCACGGTCAAAATCCTCCTCGGCCCGCTCCCACCAGTTGCAGGCCAGCCCGGATTTGTGCCCCTCTTTGATCCGGCCCTCTTCCTGCTCCCAGGCCCACCAGTCGTTGTGGGTGTTGTTCCCTTCTACCTGATGGGCGGCAGTGGCGGTGCCCCAGCGGAAATCTTCAGGGAAGTGGAACGTCGCCTCCGGCATCTGCTCCTCCGGTTGTTATCGGCTATCCCTGCCCAGCCTGCTGGTGGAAGAAAGTCGCGTATCGTTTATCAGTCTTCAGGATGTGAGTGTAGAGCCAGGAGAATAGGAAGGCGACCAGGTCCCGAACGGCCTTGCGGTCTCCGGCCTCGTGCCGTTCCATCGCACCGGTGTACTCTTTCCGGTACATCCTATGGGCTTCCCGATGGCTCGGCAAGTCCGGATAGCCAATTCGCTCCATAAACGCTTCCTCTTCGGATAGGTGGAACGTAGCATAGCGGTCTACCCCCTCAAAAAGGGCCCGAATGCCTTCTTCCCGTTCCCCTCTTTCCACAGCGTTGTAGAAATCGTTGATCAGAGCGATCAACTGCTTGTGTTGGTCATCCATCTCCGGGATGCCCAGATTCAGGTCTTCCGTCCATTCTATTTTCATCGCTGGTCCTCCTTAAGATAGGTTGGGCCTCTGGTCCAGATGGGCCGTGTCGTTCAGGCATACCAGGCGTGGGCGAAGAAGGTGAGGAGCCTGGGGTAGCGGGTCAAAGGCCACGACCGTCAGTGAGGCCGGCGAGGCAGGCAGCCGACGGAAGAGGTCTATCGGCAGGCCGATGTAATGGGCCACCGCCAGCCGAATCGGGTCGGCATGGCAGACGACGGCGACCGTCTCGCCGGGATGGGCGGCCTGGACCTCTTCCAGCGCGGCCAGGACCCGAACCTGTACTTCCCACGAATTTTCCCCGCCGGGAAACGGGACCCGGGAGGGATAGACACGGAGAGGGAGCCAGTACGGGTCTTCCCGGAGACGGTCTATGGGCTGACCGCTCCACTGGCCGCAATCCACCTCGTGCAGGCCGGGGTGAATGCGGACCTCCAGGCCATGCCGGTCGGCGATGAACCGGGCCGTCTCCCGGGCGCGCTCCATTGGGCTGGAGTAGACGGCCGCCAAGTCGGTGCGGGCCAGCCGCTCCGCCAGCGCCTCCGCTTCTGCCCGGCCTTTTTCGTTCAGATGGATGCCGGGCATCCGCCCGCCCATCCGGTTTTCCTTCAGCAGGTCATTGGAGGCGTGCCGAATCAGCAATAATGTAGTGGTCATGCCCCCTCCTGGAGCGCCGGCTCGTAGGCGGTGATGGCGGCCCGCCAACGGTCGGGGATGGGAACGGAGCGTCTGGCGGCATAGTCGTAGCAGACCTGGACGGTACGTCCTGTGGCGACCAGCCGCCCGTCTCCACCCTCCATCCGATACTCAAAGACGAAACTGGAATTGCGCATCTCGCTCACCCGCACCCAGATGGTCACCCGCTCCCCCAGGGAGAGGGGAGAGTGATAGGTGCAGGCGGCATCGGCCAGAATGATACCCACGTCCTGGAGGTCGCGGAAGGCCAGACCCAATTCCTGCAGGTATTTCATCCGGGCATATTCCAGGTAGGTGAAGTAGACGGCGTTGTTGACGTGACCCAGCGCGTCCAGGTCGCGCCAGATCACTTCTAGTGTGGTAGAGAAGCGGAACAGCGGATCCGGCATGCTCAACTCCTCAGAGGATGATGTGGAATCTGACCTCGTCGGTGTCCAGGTCCAAAGTACAGACGGAAGGAGGCTCCCACCGCATCTCTCCCAGCGCGCCGGGGTTAATGACCCGGGTTCGCCCTCGCCATTCATCCCGATGCCGGTGGGTGTGGCCATGAATTACGTAATCGTACATACCCAAAGCAATTAAACGGTACAGAGTGTCGCCATCGTCACCATGAAGGAGCGCGATGGAGCGGTTGCCCAACGTCAGGGTATGCAAAAGGGCAAGCCGACCATCCTGGCGGGCATTCACTATCTTCTTGAGGGCTGTTATGCGCTCCCGGTTGCCCTGGGCGAAGTAAACAGTAAATCCGTCCAGAGCCTCCACAATGGCCGGCCCACAGACGTCGCCGCAGTGCATAAGCGTGGTGATGCCCTCGGCGACGAACAGGTCGCAGGCCTTCTGGACAGCCTTCAGGTTGTCGTGGGTATCGGATAAGATACCGATTTTCATTGCGCTAACCGCAATGGGGAACGGGTAGGAGCACACCGATCCCCTTCCGGTGATGGTGGGTATTATACCATCCCCTTTTCTTTGCGCCAATCCCAAGGGCCTACGCAAGATCATCTCTCTGGGCGATGCCGTGACCTTGGTCTGATAGAGAGATGGGGTTTCGCAGCGGCCTTCGGCCGCCGCAAAACCCCATCTCCACTTTTCTTCTCCGCCAGACGGAAAGGGCCGGGGCGGGCCTTCCGGCCCGCCCCGGCCCTTCATCCCCCATCACTCATACCGCAGCGCGGCCACGATGTCCAGCCGGGCCGCCCGGCGCGCCGGCAGCACCGCTGCCCCGACGCCGATGAGCAGCCCCACCGCCACCGCGACCAGAATCCCCGTGTACGGGAAATAGTACGGGATCACGAAGCCGCTCACGTTCATCCCCGCCACCAACACGTACCCCAGCCAGAGGCCCGCCAGAATTCCGAAGGCCGTCCCCAGCGCACCCAAGAGCAGGCTCTCCGCCACCACCATCCGCCGGACCTGCCGCCGCGTGCTCCCCACCGCCCGCAGGACGCCGATCTCGCGCGTCCGCTCCATCACGTTGATCGTCAGCGTGTTCACCATCGCCAGCAGCGACGGCAGGGCAAACATCACTCCAATCACGTTCAGCAGAGAGATGCTCTGCCCGAAGACCCGCTCTTGCTCCTCCCGGAATGACCGCCATTCCGTCAGCACAAAGGACGGGTACTTCCGGACAATCTCCTCCAGCCGGGCCTGGACGGCGGCCATATCGGCGTCGTCCGCGGCCTCCACCATCACCAAAAGGTCTGCCGTCTGGTAGAAATCCCGCTCCAGGTTGGTCTGGGAGACGTAGGCGGTGACCAGTTTGGCATTCAGGTAGTCGGAGCCGACACCCACCACCCGGTACTCCCGTTCCCCCGCCGGTGTCTGAAGCGTCAGGGTGTCCCCCACCCGAACCCGCCGCTGGGCAGCGAAGACGCCGTTGACGATCATCGCCCGCTCCTGGCCCAGCGCGGCGAAGGCCTCCTCCGGGTCGCCGTAGCGGAAGACCAGGCCGGAAAGGCGCGAGTACGTCTCCGGGTCCACACCAATGACCTGCAGGGTCGCTCCGTCTACTGCCGCTGTCCCCAGCCGCAGCGTCGTTGCGCCGGTGACCCCTGGCACCGCGCGGACCTCTTCCACCAATTCCGGCCCCGCCCCGACATTCCCGCCGCCCAGCACCAGCGACGCGGGCATCAGCAGGAAGTCGGCGCGCAGGGAGTGGTCAATGTAACTCATGAAGCCGTCAAAGATTGAGGTAACCATCCCGGCGATTGCCAGAATCATCGCCAGGCCGACCATCAGCGCGGAGGCAGTAACGGCGGCCCGGTTGGGCTGACGGGCCAGATTCCCCTCCGCCAGCCGTCCCTCGCGGGCGAAGATGAGCGCCAGCAACCGCCCGAAGAGGCGGGAAAGCGGCCCCACCAGGACCGGCGCCACCAGCACCAACCCTGCCAGGAAGAGCAGCATACCCAGCGCGGCCATGTTGAAGTTGCCAGTCAGAAGAGCGAAAGCGGCCAGGACCACCAGTATTGCTCCGGCGATGCCGCGCTTTTTCGCTGCGCGTTCGTAGGCACCGGGGACCACGGGCCGCAGCGCCTCCAGCGGCGTCACCCGCCCAGCGGAGAGCGCCGGCCACAGCCCGCCCGCCAGCGTCGCGCCCAGCCCCAGAACAGTCGCCGTGAGCAGGTTGGGCAGGGTGATAATGGGCACAGCCGCCTCCATCCGCAGGTACTGCTGCATCACCGACCGGACCGTCAGCAGGAGCACCCAGGCCAGTCCGTACCCTGCGGCCAGTCCGATCGCCGTCCCCAAGAGCCCCTGGAGCAGACTCTCCGCCAGGATGAGGCCCACGACGACCCGTCGGGACGCGCCGACTGCCCGGAGCATGCCCAGGTCGTGCCGCCGCTCCACCACGACGGTGCGGAAGGTGTTCAGGATGATGAACGCGCCGATGGCCAGCGCCATCACTCCGAACAGGGCGAAGGCAATCTCGCCCATCTGCAGGCTGGCGATCAGTTCCTCCCCAATCTCCGGCGGTTCGGCCTTGAACATCTTGCCCAGCGCGGCCAGGACGGCCCCTTCGGCCTTATCCCGGTCCACCCCCGGCTTCACCACGGCCTCTATGACGTTAATCTGCCCTGGCATCCCCAACAGCCGTTGGGCCGACAGCAGCGGGACAAATACCTCTTCCACCCCGGGGATGGAGGGCACGTCCAGGATACCGACAACCTCAAAGTCCGTTACGCCCGTTGCCGAAGGGAGCCTCAGCGGGTCGCCGACGGAAAGGGCCAGTTTCTCCGCCAGCCCTTTGGAGATGACCATTGCATCGCCGTCGTCGGCGGTCAGAAATCGCCCCTCCCTCAGCGGGTAGTGGCGCAGGCGCGCCGCGATCTCCGGCTCTACCCCCACCAGCGTGACTGCGTTCAGGCCGGCCTGACCTGCCAGGTCGGGCGGAAGCAGAACGTTGCGGCGCAGGGAGCCGGTCACTTCGGCGATGCCTTCTACCCCCCAGACTGCCTCCATCCGTTCAGCGGGGAACGGCCCGTCCGTCACACTGGTGAAGACCAGGTCCACCTTGCCGGTGGTCGCCAGGACGGTCTGGCGGAAGGCCTGGAGCATGGTGGGCAGGAGGGCGTTCATCCCGAAGAGGACCGCCACACCGAAGACCACCGCCAGCGTCGTCAGCGCGGTGCGGAGTTTCCGCCCATACAGATACCGCAGAGCCATCGTCCATTGCACGCGCATCGTATCCTCCTATCAACCGCAAGGGACGCAAAGAACGCAAAGACTGCGTCCTGCGCGTTCTCTGCGGTTACAACGCCTCCATCCGCTTCCGGAGGGTCTGGGCTTCCTCCTCCCCGGTCCCCGCCAGGCGTGTCTCGTCTATGATGCGGCCGTCCTTCATAAAGAGAATGCGGTCGGCGTGGGCTGCGACGCGCGGGTCGTGGGTGACCAGTAGAATCGTCCGCCTCCACTCCGAGGAGATGCGGCGCAGGAGGGCGGCGATCTCGTCCCCGGCGCGGGAATCCAGGTTGCCGGTGGGCTCGTCGGCCAGGATGAGGTCGGGCTCGGAGACCAGAGCGCGGGCGATGGCCACCCGCTGCTGCTGACCGCCGGAGAGTTGGTCCGGGCGGTAGTGGAGCCGATCGCTCATCCCCAGGCGCCCCAGCCACTCGGCGGCGCGGCGGTGCGCCTCGGCAGGCTTCACCCCGTCCAGCAGGAGCGGCAATGCGGCGTTCTCCAGGGCCGTCAGCACCGGGATGAGGTTGTAGAACTGGAAGACGAAGCCGATGCGACGGCGGCGAAGGGCGGCCAGGTCGTCATCTCGCAGAGCCGTCAGGTCGCGGCCGTCCAGCAGGACGCGCCCCTTGGTGGGCCGGTCCAGCCCGCCGACCAGGTGCAGGAGGGTAGACTTGCCGCAGCCGCTGGGCCCCATCACAGCCAGGAATTCCCCGTTCTCCACGGCCATGTTGACGTGGTCCAGGGCGACGACGGCCGTCTCTCCGGTACCGTAGATTTTGGTCAGGTTTTCGGTTTGGATGATAAGCATGGGGGTCTCCTTTCAGGTCACATGTCGCAAGTCACTGGGCGCAGGGCGCAAATCGCTTATCGCCAATCTTTATCGCTTGGCGCAAGTTGTTTATCGGATATCGTAAATCGTGTATTGCAGTGTATGATGGCAGCATTACTTTCTAATTCCATCCAAGCCCAAGGAGCAACAACACGGATCGCGCTCACCGCTCAGCAACCTGCGACCAGCGATACGCGATATGCGATACGCGATACGCGATATGCGATATGCGATATGCGATACGCGATA
>DAOTWK010000488.1:0-5362 GCA_034435815.1 Anaerolineae bacterium
GGCTGGAGGAGGCCCAACTGCGTACCGAGGAGGCGGTCAGAGCGCTGGCCGAGGCCCAACGCCGTACCGAGGAGGCGGTCAGAGCACTGGCCGAGGCCCAAAAGCGCACTGAGGAGCGGCTGGACCGGCTGGAGGAGGCCCAACGCCGCACCGAGGAGCGGCTGAATCGGCTGGAGGAGGCCCAACTGCGTACCGAGGAGGCGGTCAGAGCGCTGGCCGAGGCCCAACGCCGTACCGATGAAAGGGTGGACCAACTGGCTCAAAAAGTGGACCACCTTGCTGAAGCAGTGAATAACCTCCAACGGACTATTGGGGCGACAATGGAGGAAGAGGCTGAAGACTGGGTATGCTACCTCCTAGAAGAAAAAGGGTATCAAATTCTGGAAGCCCCGGTGCAAGTCCGTATGGACGGTGAAATAGATGTGGCGATACCGGCCGCCCGGGACGGGCAGGTTATATGGGCAATAGTGGAGGCGAAGACCCGCTTGAGCCGACGAGCAATAGAAGATTGGGCCAATCGGATGCGCTCTGAGGGCTACCGACGCCGCCTGACCCAACAAGGAGTCCCTGGCCCCTATCTGGTGTACGTCTACGGGCTCCGGGTGGACGCCGGCTGCGACGCGGCTGCCCACCGATTCGGCATCGGCCTTATCACCGGGCGCGGGGAGCGGGTGCCGCCCGGCCCGCTGCTCCCGTCTTTAGAATCTGAGGGAGAAGAAAACTGAGTTGAGTACTGAAGAGAAGGGAACGTACAATCACATTACCGACGACCTGGACGCATTGCTGAGCGTCCTGCCGGAAGACCTGCGGGAGAGTGTCCAGCAGATTGGCCGGCGGGATGAGTTGCTGGAGGTAATTCTGGACCTGGGACGGGTGCCCACCGCCCGCTACACCGACGGCGAGGTGATATTGCGCGAGCGGGAAGTCACCCGGGAAGACATCCAACACGTGGTGGAGCGGGTGGGCGAGTTTGACGCCGACAACCGCGCTGGCATCGCCCGTACCCTCCACCGCATTGCCGCTATCCGCAACCGCAAGGGAGACATTGTCGGGCTGACCTGCCGAGTGGGGCGGGCCGTCTACGGCACCATCGCCATCATCCAGGACATCATTGAGAGCGGCAAGAGCATCCTCCTCCTGGGCCGGCCCGGCGTTGGGAAGACGACGATGCTCCGGGAAGCCGCCCGGGTCCTGGCGGAGACGAAGCGGGTCATCATCGTGGATACGTCCAACGAAATCGGCGGCGACGGCGACATCCCCCATCCCGCCGTCGGACGTGCGCGCCGGATGCAGGTGGAGATGCCCTCCCTTCAGCACGAGGTGATGATTGAGGCGGTGGAGAACCACAACCCCGAGGTCATCGTCATTGACGAAATCGGGAGGGAACTGGAAGCACTGGCGGCGCGGACGATCGCCGAACGGGGCGTCCAACTCATCGCCACCGCCCACGGCAACACCCTGGATAATCTGCTGCTGAACCCCACCCTCTCCGATCTGGTCGGAGGGATTGAGAGCGTGACCCTCTCCGACGAGGAGGCGCGCCGGCGAGGCACGCAGAAGACCATTCTGGAGCGACGCGCGCCGCCGACCTTTGACGTCCTCATTGAAATCCAGGATCGCCAGCGGTTGCTCATCCACCACAGTGTGGCTGAATCGGTGGACGCGCTCTTGCGGGGCCGGCCCCTGCAAGCCGAACTCCGCTACCGGGACGCCTCGGGGCAGATTCGGATAGAGAAAGCCAAGCCGCCGTCGCTGGAGGAGCGAGAGGCGGGCCGCGCGCGCCCGTCCCCAACGGTTCCAACCCCCTCCCCGACACCGCTGGCGCCCAAAATCCAGGAGCCAGTGCGTATCTTCCCCTACGGCATCGCCCGCAACCGGCTGGAGCGGGCCGCCCGCCGCATGCAGGTCCCTGTCTACGTGGTGGACGAACTGGGCCAGGCGGATGCCTTCGTGACCACCAAGGGCTTCTTCCGCAAACGTCCCCGGCTGATCACCGACGCCGAACGGAAGGGTATCCCTGTCTACGTCCTGCGGGCCAACACCGTCGCCCAGATGGAGGCCTGCCTGAGCGACCTCGCGGCGGAGAACCACCTGCCCGGCCCGCTGACCCCCGCCTTGCGGGAAGCCGACCAGGCCATCCGCCGCATCCTGGACGGCGATGCCGACGAAGTAGAACTCTCCCCCCAAAACGCGTTCGTCCGCCGCCAGCAACACGAAATGGCCCGAGAGGCCGGCCTCTCTTCCTACTCGGTGGGGGAAGAACCGAACCGACGGGTGCGGATCACGAGGGCATAGACAGGGTCCAGCGCTCGCTGGACCGGCTCCGAGCGAAAGGTTTAAATCATTTTTGTTACGGCGGCTTCGCTGCCGCAACAAAAATGATCTATTTCTTTTGTCGGCTACAGGTATCAAGCAATGTTCGTCACATTTGAGGGGCCCGATGGGAGCGGCAAGACGACCCAGTCCCGCCTGCTGGCCGGGTGGCTCCAGGAACATGGCCATCCGGTCATCCTGGTCCGGGAGCCGGGGGGGACGGCTATTGGGGAGCGGATTCGGGACGTCCTCCACGACCCCGCCCATACTGGGATGTCCCCATGGACGGAGGTCTTCCTGTACTGCGCCGCGCGGGCCCAACTGGTGGCGGAGGTCATCCGGCCCGCGCTGGCCGCCGGGCAGACCGTCCTCTGCGACCGCTACGCGGATAGCACCCTGGCCTATCAGGGCTACGGGCGCGGGCTGGACCTGGAAGCGCTGCGGCTCATCCTCCATTTGGCGACTGGCGACCTGGCCCCCGATCTGACCTTCTGCCTGGACATTTCGCCAGAAGAGGGGTTGGCTCGTCGCCAGAGGGGAGGAGGGGAGTGGAACCGTCTGGATCGGGAGACGGTGGAGTTCCACCGCCGGGTGCGAGCCGGCTACCTGGAACTGGCCAGTCAGGAGCCCCGGCGGTGGATTGTAGTGGATGCCGCCCGCCCGGTGGAGGCGGTGCAAGCAGACCTGCGCGCCCTCCTGCAGGCACGCTGGACCGGAGAGCAAGCCCCTCCGGTACTATAGTTCCTCGCCAATGTCCCCTGCTCCGCCCTCCTCCCCCATCAGTTCCGGCATGGCCTTCTCTATCTCCTCGGGGCTTTCCCCCGCCTCCAGCCGCCCGACGACCTCTTCAAACTCCGGCCCCAGGTCTTCTCCCACCTCGTCCGCCATTCGGCGCATCATCCGCGCCAGCGAGCGGGGGTCTTTCTCATCAAAGTCGGAGAGAAAGGAATCGTCGGCCAGCGACTCCAGGCGGCTCTCCTCGGAGCGGACCACGCGCACACGGGAGATGAGGCGGGTCAGGTTCGTCCCCCCACAGTGGGGGCAGACCGGCGTCCCGCTTTGCGCTTCGGAGAACGTCCGCCAGAAAATGGAAACGCGACGACGACAGTTATGACAGCGATACTCGTAAACGGGCATCTCCGTTCCCTCCTGCAAACTTGCAGTGTGGTGAATTATACCGTTCTCTAAAAAGGAAAGCAAGATGACCTGGATACCCCCTCGCTACCCGCTGCTCATCGTCATCTCCGGGCCGCCTGGGGTCGGCAAGGACTCCGTCCTGCGGCGAATGAAAGAACTGGGTTACCCCTTCCACTTCGTCGTCACGGCCACCGACCGGCCTCCCCGCCCCGGCGAGGTCCACGGCGTAGATTACTTCTTCCTCTCCACCGAGGAGTTCCTCCGCCTGGAACAGGAAGGAGAACTCCTGGAGCACGCTGTCGTCTACGGAGAACACAAGGGAGTCCCCAAACAACAGGTCCGGGACGCCTTCGCCTCCGGCAGGGACGTCGTCATACGGGTGGATGTGCAAGGTGCGGCGACCATCCGAAAACTGGCCCCGGAAGCGGTGCTCATCTTCCTGACCGCCGAGTCGGAGGAAGTGCTGATCCGCCGCCTGACGGAGCGGGGGACCGAGACGCCGGAGAAACTGGCCGAGCGCATCGGAAAAATCCAGTGGGAGATGACCCGTATGGAAGAGTTTGACTACGTGGTGGTCAACCGAGAGGGGGAACTGGACTGCGCTGTGGCGCAGATTGCGGCCATCGTGGAGGCGGAGCACTGCCGGGTCCGCCCGCGCCGAGTGCAACTATGACCGACCGGATTGAGCGTATCCATCAGCGATTAGTTGAAAAGTACGGTGAGCCGCAGTGGGCGCCGCGCGACCCGATAGCCATCCTGATCTCCACCATCCTCTCCCAGAACACCAACGATCTCAACCGGGACCGGGCATACGAGCGGCTGCGGGAGCGGTTCCCCACCTGGGAGGCCGTCCGGGACGCCCCGCCGGAAGACCTGGTGGCGGCGATTCGTCCGGCGGGACTGGCGCCCACCAAGGCCCCGCGCATTCAGGAAGCACTACAGCGCATCTGGGCCGAACGGGGCCACTTCTCCCTGGATTTTCTGGCCGATATGCCGCTGGAAGAGGCGCGGGCCTGGCTCCTCTCCATCCCCGGCATCGGCCCCAAGACGGCGGCCATCGTCCTCCTCTTCGCCTTTGGCCGTCCTGCCTTCCCCGTGGATACCCATATCCATCGGGTATCCCGACGGCTGGGGCTGATCCCGGCGCGGGCCAGCCGGGAGCAGGCCCACGCGCTTTTAGAGGAACTCATCCCTCCCGAACTGTATTACCCCCTTCACTTGAACCTCATCGCGCTGGGACGGGACGTCTGCCACCCCCGCAACCCAGAGTGTGGGCGATGCGTCCTGCGGGAAGAGTGTGATTTCTACCGCCAGGAACGAGTGGGATAACATGGCTCTACAACTTATCCTCATCCGTCATGCCGAGACCGTTGCCAACGTCCAGAAACGCTGGGTGGGCTGGAACGACACGCCGCTGACCGAGCGGGGGGAGGCCCAGGCGGAGGCCATCGCTCGCCGCCTGGCTGCCGAGGTGACCGATGCCGTTGCCCTCTACACCAGCCCCCTACCTCGCGCCCGCCGGACGGCAGAGAGCATCGGGCAAGCACTGGGGCTGGACCCCGTCCCGCTGGACGGTCTGCGGGAGATCAACTTCGGCGATATGGACGGGGTGACTCTGGAGGAGATGAAGACCCACTACCCCGACCTCTACGAACGCTGGCAGAACCGGACAGATGTGGAGTTCGCCTGGCCTGGGGGCGAGCGCCGCTCCGACTTCTTCCGCCGGGTCATCGCGACCTGTGACGAGATCCTCTCTCGCCATCAGCGGGGAACTGTCCTTATCGTGGCCCATGGCGGAACGCTGCGGGCCATACTGGCCTACCTGCTTCCGGAACAGATGAGCCGGTGGTGGGGGTACGAACTGACCCATTGCGCCCTCACGCGGATTTCGGTGGAGGACGGTCGGGCTTCT
>DAOTWK010000489.1:0-1647 GCA_034435815.1 Anaerolineae bacterium
CCAGCAGCATCGCCTGGAAAGTCACCGCCGTGCGGATGCTGGCGAGCGCCGCCACCGCGGTAGCGCCCAGCGCTGGGAAAGACCAGTTTGCGAGGCGGAAATGAAGAAAGGGCGAAGGATATCCGAACGTCAACCCTCGTAGATGCAGAAAATCACTCCCGACTGAGGGTGGTAAAGGATGCCATCCAGGCCAATGCATCGGGCCTGGACCAGCACTGGCCGGTCCAGATACGCCTTCACCCGGGGCTCTATCCAGTCAAACATCCGGCGCACCTCCCAGGTCCGCTCAGGAGCGAGAGCATGATAAAAGACGACGAAAAGGCGATTAGCCGGGTGATAGCGCCCCTCCCGAGACTGGTTCCGATACAGCCAGTTGACCAGGCCCTCTGGATAGGCACGGGCTTCATCCAGCGAAAGGGGACAGCGGCGCGGAAAATCGGTCAGTTTCAGATCAAAGGGAATGCCGTCCAGATAGAAATCCACCGACGGATGGCAGGGGTCAGACTCCAGGGTAACACGTGGGTGGGAACAGCACATCTCCAGAACAACCTGGTGAGTGTGGAAGTTATACCAGCGCCGGATCACATACGCAGCAAACTGCTGAAGGGGAAAACCACGCGCGGCAGCGACCCGACGAGTCTCCTGGCGCAATTCTTCCAGCGAGCGGATATGATAAATAAACCGGCTGGACCGATCCCAATCGTCGTGCTGGATTCGCCCCCAGGGAGGCATCCGGGTCAGACGCTGGAGTTCAGAGCGGATATGGGCGTCCACGATGGAATCGCCTGCTGACAACGATGGCAGAAAGTCGCCCCCTTGATATCCGTATCGTGGAGCGTGTTGGAGAAATGCATCACACAGCGAGGGTCCGGACAGTGGCCCAGCCCCCAGGTGTGACCCAGTTCGTGGACCGCCTCTTTGAGCACCCGTTGGCGGAAGAGGGAGGGGTCATCGGGGAGGCCGTAGAAGGAGGGGTGCAGGCGGGGCAGCGCGACGAAGGCCTCCCGTCCTCGCAGGGTCGCCTGCCCGAAGATAAAGTTCAGCCCCGAGGCGTAGCAATCCACATCTACCAGGCCGAGAATTCGCCCAGCGGGTGCGGAGATGGCGCGCAGCGCCGCCAGCATGAATTCTCCCCGATACTGGCGGCGGTGCGGGTTGTATCCTTCCCTCGGGATGGGGACCATCTCCCCAACGGTCGCCAGGCATCCCAGGGCCGCCCCCAGTTCCCCCGCCAGCCAGTCCGTCAGGTCGGCCTCCACTTCCCCGATGGGGACAATCAGGACTTCCCCGGGCATCTCTCAGAATAAATGCTGTGGGGCGGCGGCTGCGCCGCCGCCCCAAAGGTTCCTATCAGAACCCGAAGCCCAGGCGCTGGTGTGCTTCGCCGGACATCATGGAGGGGTTCCAGCGCTCCATCCCCATAACCACCTTCACCGGTCGTTCGGTGACGGCCTGGGCGGCCCGCCGGGCCTCCTCCAGAATCATCCCGGCCAGCGGGCAGAAGGGAGCGGTGAGAATCATCGTAATCTGGACCTCGCCTTCCACCTCCTCAATCTTCCGCACCAATCCCAGGTCCACCACGCTGATGCCGATTTCGGGATCGTACACTTCCCGCAACGCTTCCTGGATGCGGGCAATTTCTTGCTC